>JASFPF010000063.1:0-6741 GCA_050116135.1 Deltaproteobacteria bacterium
GTGTGGCCTCCCCCCATTTCTTGAGAGAAGGCCCAATTTTTTGTGATCTGATGCCAGATTTCAGCATTGTAGATATCGAGAAGTTCCAGGTTCCTTTGACTGATCTGGGCTTGTGAGGCGCCTCCGCCGCTCACAACCACGCCGGCCTCCCCTTCGATTTCCTTTTTCAATTGATCGATGGCCTGCAGCACAGGTCGGGGCCTTGATTCCTGGGCCTTTTGTTCAATTTTCTGGATGGCCTGGTTAATCACCTTCGATGCATTGTAAGTTTTCTTTTTGAGTGACTTTTTGACCTGTAGATGTTGTGGCGCCAAAGATACAGCCTCCTTCGGTGGAGGACCTTTCATATTCACCGGCTCGTCTTCAGGCTTGGCCTTTTCCGGTTTCGTCACCTCAGTCGGCTTCACCTTTTCAACAGGCTGTGGTTTCAGTTCCATTTTTGGTGCCACGACCCTTGGCTGAACCCTTGGCGCGCCTTGGGGAAGACTCACCAGATCCACCTCAACGGCAGAAGGGATATGGGGACGGATGAATTCTAAGTCTGGCAAGAAAACAACCCCGGATACCAGAAGGACATGGCAAAGAATGGAAAGGGCCATCATCCCGAGCCATGCTCGGTCTGTGTAAACGCCCCGGGTCAGGACTTCTGGATAGGCAACCATGAGCTCAACCCGCGTTGCTCACGATTTTGGGTGGATGATAAGCCTCGGTCCCATATGATGGGAGGCCTGGGGAGGTGGAGACTTTTATGCATTATCTGTTTTTAACCGTCTCTTTTAAGGGTTCTGTGACCATCCCGAGCTTTGCTACCCCCGCCAGCTTCACCTCAGAGATCACGCGCACCACGACGCCATAAGGCACCTGCTTGTCTGCCCGAAGGTAAACCTTTTGGTCTGGACGACCCTCCAAAATTTTTTCCATCTTCCCTTGAAGGGATTCCAACGCCACCTGATAGTCATTGATATAAATCTCATGGCTCCGGTCTATTGAGATGACCAGATGATCCTTTTCTGCTGGCAGAGGCTTGGAAGTGGTCTGGGGCAAGGACACGTTTACCCCTTGCATCATCATGGGGGCTGTGACCATGAAAATGATGAGGAGGACCAACATCACATCGACCAGGGGGGTGACGTTGATATCTGACATAAAGTGGCTGTTGCCGCTTCCCGTAGTCATCCTCTAGTTTACCTTACGTATGATCAATTCTCGCTCAACGAGATTCAAGAAATCCGCCGAAAAATTATGCATTTCGGATTCCAGGACGCGAACCTTACTATTAAAATAATTGTAGGCTACCACTGCCGGTATAGCGGCAGCCAGCCCTGCAGCCGTGGCGATGAGGGCCTCAGAGATGCCTGGTGCCACAACGGCCAAACTGGCAGACCCCCTGAGGCCAATGCCGCGAAAGGCATTCATGATCCCCCATACCGTCCCGAAAAGGCCGATGAAAGGGGTCGTGTTGCCAGTCGTTGCCAAAAAAGACAGGGCCCTGTTTAACCCCGTGAGTTCCACATTGGCGGCTCGTCGAAGCGCCCGCTTGAGATTGTCCACAGCTGCTACATCTTGGGTCGAGGTGGTGCCCCCTGCCTTTTCACCCTCTCCTGACGATGCTTGGGACGTGTTGACTTTCTTGAGCTCAAGATAGGCGATACGAAATACCCGCGCTAGTGGGCTATACTGCAGTTGTTTTGAGGCTGAAAAGGCCCTAGAAAGGCTTTGCCTGTTCCAAAAGAGATCGAGAAAATAAGCTGATTCTTTCCTGGCCTTTCGTATGAAACGGTATTTATAGAATATAATGGCCCACGAGGTAATGGAGAAGAACAAGAGAAGCAACAAAACGATGCGGACCATAGGGCCAGCGTTGAGGATCATTTGGACAATGTCATTGCTGTTAGACAGCGGCATGGTCGTTATTCAGTCCGTCAAAGGGTTTATGGAACAGGGCCCAAGCCTATCCCGGAGTTTAACATCGGCTGGACGTTACATAACGTCTTGCGGGGTGTCAAGTCAATTTACGGTTGCGTTCATCGGACCTATTGTATAGAAAATAGTGATATAAAAGCCTAGCTGGTGGCCGTCGACGAATGATTCTGCAGCCGCCTGGACACGCAACGTGATTGAAGATCGCTGCGGTTTCGATAAATCGGGACGGGGATGCCCTTGGTCTTGCGCTTCGACGCGATGCAAGGTGGAGGCGAGCCGAAGGAAACTCGGGCTATCATGAGAGCCATTGTCAATCTGTTGTTTGAAGCGAGAATCTTGAAAGAGCTCCCGCGTTCTGGGTTTCACTTCTTGGGGTCAGGTCGCGAGTCTGTCGCTGAACACGCCTTCCTTACCACCTTTATTGGCTATGTTTTGGCACAGATAGCCCCAGACCTGGATCAACTCAAGCTGCTCCAAATGTGCCTGCTCCATGATCTTACTGAGGCGCGGACCGGCGATCTCAACTATGTTCAAAAAAAGTATGTTGCTGCAGATGAGGCCAGGGCTGTGGCAGACCTGACGCAGAAGATCCCATTTGGGCGAGACATGGAGGGAATTTTAGAAGAGTTCAATGCCGGCGAAACCCTGGAAGCACAAGTCGCCCGCGATGCGGACCACCTGTCCCTCATCTTAGAATTAAAGGCGCTCTCGGATGTGGGGCACCATGGGCCGGAGGCCTGGTTGCCTCATGTCGTCGGCCGCCTACGAACTGAGGCCGGCCAAGCGTTGGCAAAAGAGGTCTTAAAAACCGCTTCAGATGCGTGGTGGTTCGAAGAGAAGCAAGGCCCTGGCCAAGGGAAATGATTGGTCGGCCTGCTTCTGGCAAGCCGCGGACTTTGGTCGGGGAGCTTCACAGGGGACGCGTTGTCCCTCGACGACAAAGTTCTTGTTCTCATTGACCTGATGTTGGCAGTTCAAGTGTTATGACCTTTGAATCCATTATAGGCCAGGAGCGCGCCATCCGTCTGCTAAGCCGAATGCTTCACAACGATCGGCTTGCTCACGCCTTGCTCTTCACAGGCATTGATGGCATTGGCAGACAAACAACCGCTAAGGCATTGGCCATGGCCCTCAACTGCCCAAACCCTGTTGGCGAGTCGGCGTGCGGCATGTGTGGATCTTGCCAGAAGGTGATCTCTGGGAATCACCCCGACATTATTATCATCAAGCCAAGTGGTGCCTTCATCAAGATTGACCAGGTGCGATCGTTGCGCAAGCACCTGAGGTTTGCTCCTCTCGAGAGAGGCCGGCGAGTGATTATCATCAATGACGCCCAAACCATGAACGCTGAGGCATCCAACGCCATACTGAAAATCTTGGAAGAACCCCCCAATGATACACACATTATCCTCACTGCATCACAGACCACAGACTTGTTGCCAACCATTGCCTCAAGGTGTCAGAATATCAATTTTAGGCCCATTCCCATCGCAAAGATTGCAGATGCGATTGTTGCCAAGGGCAACCTTGATCAAGACACGGCGGTCGCTCTTGCCATATTGGCCAAAGGAAGTCTTGGGAAAGCGTTGTCTGCGGATGCGAACAATTGGATGGCTTGGCGGAAAGAGCTTCTGGAGAGGGTCGGGTCGATTTCAACGAAATCGACTCAGGAACTTTTTGTATTTTCCGAAGCCCTGGTGCGTGATAAGGCGAAATTGGAAGATGCGTTGGATTTAATGACGACTTGGTTTAGAGATGTCCTCATGTGTAAATTTGAGCCCGAAAGAATACTTAACGGGGATTTTATGGAAAACATACAAGGCGCATCGCAAGAACTTTCCGTTGATGAGATCTTGAAAAAAATGGAAACGGTTTTTGCTGCGCAATCGGCCATTGCTAGGCGTGCTAATCCCCGGCTTGCCGTAGATGTCATGATGCTCCGTTTGCGTTGATAAAACCCTAAGGAGACTCGCTGCCCAGAGGGGCGCCCGTTGGGTTGAAGGAATAAGAGAGGCAAAACATGGCTAAGATTGTTGGAATAAGATTCAGTTCCCAGGGCAAGGTCTATGATTTTGATGTGGGGCACTTTGTCCTTTCCCCTGGCAGTCGGGTGATTGTAGAAACCCAGCAGGGCCTAGGCCTTGGGACGGTTGTGACGCCTCCTAGGCCTGCGGGTCATCGACAGTCCAAGTCTCCCTTGAAGAAAGTCTATCGCCTGGCCAATGATGAAGATGTGAATCAACACAGGAAAAACCTTGAGCTGGCGAAAGCTGCACAGGCGTATTGCCTGGAATGTATCAAAAAATTGGGGCTTGGGATGAACCTTGTGTCGGTTGAAAGTCTCCTCGACGGGACAAAACTCATCTTCTATTACACAGCCGACGGCCGCGTCGATTTTCGAGAACTGGTTAAGATGCTCGTCAAGCAATACAGGGTGCGCATTGAGATGCGCCAGATCGGGGTCCGTAATCGAGCCAAGATGTGCGGGGGAATCGGCCGGTGTGGCCATGAACTATGCTGTAGTAGATTCATTAATGATTTTCAGCCAGTATCGGTTCGAATGGCTAAAGAGCAAGGCTTGTCACTGAATCCCACCAAGATTTCGGGGCTGTGCGGTCGACTCATGTGCTGTTTGGGCTTTGAACATGAAATCTATTGCGACCTGAAAGGCAAATCTCCGGCTGTCGGAAAAGTGGTGGAGACAAAACGAGGCCGAGGGAAGGTTATTCGTCAGAACGTGTTAAAGGAATCCATCACAATACACCTCAAGGGGGGCGGAGAGGTCGATGTGGGTTTGGACGAGCTTAACAAAGAGGTGGACAGCTCCGGATAGAGAACTGCTTGTCATGGGTGAACTTCGGTCCTGCTAAGACGGCACGATCTTGATTTCATAAACACAGCCTTGAGAGGAGAGCTGTATGTCAGAACCATTTTATGTAACAACGCCTATCTATTACGTGAATGCTAGACCTCACCTTGGCCATGCTTACACGACTCTAGTGGCCGATGTCGTCAATCGCTTCCACCGTATGTGCGGCCAGGAGACCTATTTCTTGACAGGCACTGACGAACATGGCGACAAAGTCGTCCGCGCGGCCAAGGAGGAAGGATTGAGCCCGCTGGCCTATGTCAATCAGATCAGCGCGCTATTTAGAAACTTGTGGCCCGAGCTGGACATCGCCTACGACTGTTTCATACGCACCACGGAGCCTGCTCATGTGAAGGTCGTTAGGGAGGTCCTGCAAAAGATCTATGATGCTGGAGACATCTACTTCAGCGAATATGAGGGTGCGTACTGCTTTGGTTGTGAGCGGTTTTATACCGAACGGGAACTCGTGGAGGGGAGATGTCCTGACCACAAGACCGTGCCTGAGGTCATTAAGGAGTCCAACTATTTTTTCAGAATGAGCCGGTACCAGGACTGGCTTATCGATTACATCAACACGCATCCAGATTTCATTTCTCCAGTGCGCTATCGAAATGAAGTCCTCGCCTTTCTGCGAGAACCCCTGGAGGATTTATGTATATCCCGTCCCAAGAGCCGGCTTCAATGGGGTATTACCCTTCCCTTTGATGACCAGTACGTGACCTATGTTTGGTTCGATGCCCTTCTGAATTACATTTCGGCCCTGGGATATCCGGATGGTGAAGGTTTCAAGAAATTCTGGCCTGCGGTCCACCACCTTGTGGCTAAAGATATTCTTAAACCTCATGGCATCTATTGGCCCATTATGCTGAAGGCAGCCGGAATTCCTCTGTACCGCGAACTTCATGTCCATGGTTACTGGAATGTGGACGAAGGCAAGATGTCCAAGAGCCTTGGCAATGTGGTGGATCCCTTGGCCCTAAAGAGTGTGTATGGCGCGGACGCCTTCCGCTATTTCCTGCTCCGCGAAATGGTTTTTGGCCTGGATTCCAACTTCAGCGAAAAGGCCCTTGTCCAGCGCATCAATTCTGACTTGGCCAACGACCTTGGGAATCTATATAGCCGCAGCCTGACCATGGTCCACAAGTACTTCAAGGGAATTGTGCCGACAAGTGAAGAGGCCCCAGAAAGCAGTCTTGACCTGGATGTCCAGCTTGATGCCTCTAAGGCGCTTGAAGAATACCAGAAAGCCATGGAGGACTTTGCCTTTCACAAAGCACTGATTGCCCTTTGGGAATTCATTAACCGGATCAACAAGTACATAGACCTCACCGCACCGTGGGAGCTTGCCAAGAAAAAGGCCCAGCACCCGCAGCTCCGGTTGGTCCTTTACAACGTTTTGGAAAGCCTTCGCATGATTGCGGGGTTTGTCTATCCATTCATGCCAAGAACCGCCCAGATCATGCAAGAACACTTAGGCATGACGTTTGCCGATGGCTTTCAGACATTAGGTGATCTCAGGGTTTGGGGAAAAACGAGCCCTGGAACGAAGCTCCCAAAAACAGTGACCCTCTTTCCAAGGATTGACCTGCAAGAAGAGCAAACGAAGGGCGGTGAGACGGTGTCTGCAAAGGAAGGATGGGCTCCAGAAAAACCCGAGATTTCCATGAAAGTCTTTCAGAAAGTTGATCTGCGCGTTGCTACCGTACTTGCCGCAGAGCCGATACCAAGGTCCCAAAGCCTTTTGAAACTGAAGGTCGATACCGGGGAAGAGCGGATCATTGTTGCAGGCATCGCAGAAAACTACCAGCCAGAAGAGCTCCTCGGAAAGCAAGTCGTCATTGTGGCAAATCTCAAGCCGGTTAAATTGATGGGCGTCCTTTCACAAGGCATGCTCTTGACAGCCGCAGACGAGACTGCCTGCGCACTGGTCACCCTTGACGGTCCTTCTG
>JASFPF010000064.1:0-6660 GCA_050116135.1 Deltaproteobacteria bacterium
TTCTGCCTGGATGGTCTCAGGATTGACGCGGCCGGCTGATAAATGAAAGGCATATAACAGGAAAGCATCTGTAAGAAGTAAGTCAAGATCAGCGAGTTCTTCCGGCCGTATTCCTTTAGGCCTTGCAGTGTTGTTTTGTATTTTGGTTATCAGTTTCTGAATGTTTGCCAAGTGGTAGTCTTCGGGGTTGAGGCCTTCCTGGCGAGCTTCATGAATCGCCTTAATCAGAAGGTTGGCTTGCGATCGCAAGACACCATCGGTGCTCCATGCAGGACGAAAGGACCGCCGCCGATAGAATTGTGGTATCACCTCAGATCCGCAGAGTTGTCTCCCCCTGCACGCAACTTGTCCTGCACCTGACGAGGTTGTGATTCTATGGCGAAGCCTTGCCGTTACTTGGTCCGACACGCTTTCAGCTAGTTTCCATGCATAAATGGCCTTTTTCCCCCTGAGCGATGTTCTCCGCGGGTTTTCGCCTGCGACGTACGAAAAGTGCGCCTCGGCGTAAACCCCTGTGCGGCCTTGCTCAGAGCAAAAAATGCTCATTTCTGCATTGGAAACTGACGCCGTGCCCATTGATGGGACAACGTTTCGTGGATGGGCACTAGCTAAGACACTTTCGCAGAGAGAAGGAGCGGCCACAGAGATGAGTGCCAATCCAGACAGGACGAGCATGGGAAGATAGCGTCGAACTGAATGATTGTAAGGACCGCGTGAGTTTTTGTTGTCGCTATTCATAGCCCTTTTTCCATAAGAGTCTCCTTGCCACAGCATGTGAAGGTCCTAGGCCTCAGTACACCAAGCCGGTTCTTTTGCTGCCCAAAACCTCTTTCGCTTGTTGTGAAAGGTTTTTTGAAAATGTAACGCTTGCTCCAGGCGATGTCAAAACCCGTCTTTCAATGGGTTTCCCGTCTTGAACCGATTAAGCGAGCGCATTCCCCGCAGCTTGCTTCAGGGTTAGCGAGCGTATATAAAATCAGTATTATTCCTTACGGTCGAAGATTCCCTGCAGCTGAAGGGTCTTCAATTTCAAAGAAGAATTGCAATAGAATAAAAGGACGCTAGGTTTGTAAGGGTGATTCCTCGAGAAGAAATGGACAAGGCACCAATAATCAGCAAGGACAAACTTGAGGCCCTTTACCATCGCTATAATCAGCGCGAGTTTGTTCATCCGGACCCCCTCCAATTCCTGTACCACTACGAGGGTCTGTGTGACCGTGAAGTCGCCGCCTTTGTTGCGTCTTCCCTGGCTTATGGCCGGGTCGCTCAGATTCTAAAAAGCGTTTCCTTTGTGCTTGAACGCATGACGCCATCACCGTCCATCTTCTTAAAGCGCGCTTCTCTTCAAGCGATTCGCAGGACCTTTCCCGGCTTCAAGCACCGGTTCACCACGGCCGAAAAGCTTTGCACCATGCTGGTTGGTATCAAGCAAATCCTTGAGCGCCATGGCTCTCTGGGTGTGTGTTTTTCAGCCGGACTCAAGGATGATGATCAGACCATACTTCCAGCCCTTTGTGCCTTTACGAGAGAACTGACTCAGAAAACGAGTGGGAGGCTAGATCACCTCGTGCCCTCGCCCGTTAGGGGCAGCGCGTGCAAGCGACTCAACCTTTTTCTTCGTTGGATGGTCCGTCAGGACGAGGTGGATCCTGGGGGATGGGATAACGTGCCGCAATCAAAGCTGATCGTACCGGTAGACATCCATATGCACAGGATTTGTCTACGCCTGGGCCTGACGACAAGGAAGCAGGCAAACATGGCGACCGCGCTGGAAATCACGGAGGGCTTCAGGGCACTGGCCCCCGAGGATCCGGTGAGATACGACTTTTCTCTGACGCGTCTGGGTATCCGACGGGACGCAGACCTTTCTGACTGTCTAAAATAGGAAAGGAAACAGTAAGGGGAACTATTCCTCTGTTTGTTCAATAATAACTTTGTGGTCCACCAGCGCAAGGCGACTGATCTTACCCTTGATGAACTTCTGCTCACCAAATATGGTGGTGAGGCGGAGATTCCCATTGTCGGGCTCCACCGTATCAAGGGCCTCCAAGAAAAGCTCTTCCTTACCATCTTTTAGAAGATAGGCATTGGCCTCACACATCGTATCACCCCCTGAGCTGGACAAGCCAGAACCAAAAAAGCAAAATTATCAAGAAAGCACAAAGGGACACGAAAGCACGAAAAAAAGATTCCCGAAAAAAATTTGTGTCTTCGTGCTTTCGTGGTTGTCTCTTCGTTTTTTGCCAGAAAAAGCACAAATTCCATGGCTAACGGACTACGCCCAGCCTGTGCCAAGAAAAAAGCCATGAATTCTGGCTAGGTCTCACTGCAGAAGCCTTCATGGCTGTCATTCTAAACCGAGTTTGCGAAACCCTGACGACGACCCTGACGGGTCCAGTGCTTCTTAGATGTTTTCTACTTCTCTTGGGCGTCTTGTTTCTCGCCGTGTCCATGAGATTCCACCACCTTGGCCTTCCCAAAGGCCGTGTGATGATGTTCATGGTCTGGTTCATGGCTGTGGGTCACGCCTTCATGGCTGTGGGCATGATCATGGAGAAACTCAAACTGCTTGTACTTGCTGGCATGCTTCCCACCTGAACAACACTTACACATATGGACCTCCTTATGGTCCCCCCATTGATTCTATGCCTAAACTATAGGGACCTCATAGGACCGTGTCAAATGAAAAAAGCGTGCCAAGCACGACAGTTAGCCCCTTTTTGGCTGATTTGTAAATAGTTGTCCGTGGTTATGCGAATCGGGGCGCAGGATCATGGAGGATAAAGATTAGGCAAATCAGGTGACTCTGTGACAGAAAAATGCCACTTTATAGCAAAACAATAGCCAGGCCTTTCCGGTCACAGGGAGATCTCCCTCTGTTAGAACCATAACCGCCCCTTCATGGCTCTTTGTCTTTGCCCTGCTGTGACAATACATAATGGTTAAATCTCTTGCATGTTCCTAAGTTGATGATTATGCTCTCAATGTTCTAATCTAGCACAGAAAGGATGCAACGACCGGCTCATGATGCTTGAAAAAATCGTCACAAGAAGCGGCGTCATACTCCATGTGGAAAAGCGGATCAAAGCCGACGGGGTGGAGCTGTCTCTGAGCATGGAAAAGGGGGAGAAGTGTCTGTTGCACTGGGGACTCCGGCAGGATCTTCAGGCACCCTGGCACATGCCTCCGGAGTCCATCTGGCCTAGAGGCAGCCAGGCCTTTGACCAGGCGGCTGTTCAAACCCCTTTTTTAGGAAAAGATGGTCACAGTCAAATTGTCATCAAGCTGCATGGGTCCATGGACTATCCGCTCATTAGTTTTGTGCTCGTCTTTCCCGATAAAGATCGCTGGGACAACAACAACGGCCGGAACTATCAGATCAACATCCCAACGCCAGAAGACCCAAGGGCATGGCTCACTGCGGAGCTCAAGAAGGAAAAGGAAACGGAGACGATCTTCCATGAACGCGTGTATCGTCTTGACAAAGACGGCGAGCTGGCCGTTGCCGTGAGCCAAGCTGAAGACCGGTATCACGTCAGACTCATCACCAACGTGCCCGGGCCCCTGATCTTACACTGGGGTATAGCCAAACAAGCCCGTCATGAATGGGCCCTGCCGCCCACCCCCATCCGGCCAGCAGGAACGACTGTGTTCCAAAACAAGGCCGCACAGACGCCCTTTGTTGACAAAGGGACGTACAAGAAGGTTCACCTCGTCATGGGCGAACAAGAGGCGCCCATGGGCATTTCCTTTATACTCAAGGAGCCCCAAACCGGTCGTTGGTTAAAGGATCATGGACGAGATTTTTTTATCCCCATCATCATCCGCCAAGAGCATGTTGCCTCTTTGGGCAATCCCCGTCTCGCCCCAATTGCTGAGGAGATCATTGAAAAGGAGATGGGGCGCCATTCTTGGACCCTCATGCACCGCTTCAATCTGTGTTATGACCTGCTGGACAGGGTTGGAAACGACAGGGATGGCCTGGCCCTTATTTTTATATGGCTCCGTTTTTCCGCCATCAGGCAATTGGATTGGCAGCGCGACTACAACACCAAGCCCAGAGAGTTGAGCCATGCGCAAGACCGCTTGACTCTTAAGCTGGCCGATCTTTATGCCAGCGACCCAAGGGGAGGCGAGTTCATTCGGCTGACCTTGACCACCATGGGACGAGGCGGCGAAGGACAACGGGTGCGGGATGAAGTGTTAAACATCATGCATCGCCACCACATCAAGGAAGTCTCTGGCCATTTCATGGAGGAATGGCATCAAAAACTCCATAACAACACCACGCCGGATGATGTCGTCATCTGTAAGGCCTATCTGACATTTTTGAGAAGCAACGGTGATCTTCGTCTCTTCTATGAGACCCTGGAAAAAGCAGGGGTCACCAAAGAGCGGCTGGAAGGCTACGAACGGCCGATTTTGTCTCAACCTGATTTTATCCCCCATCTGAAAGAGGCATTGATTGGCGAGTTTGAGCATTTTTTGAAGATCCTAAAGGACGTTCATGCCGGAACCGATCTGGAGACGGCCATAGAGGCCGCCAGGCATCTCTTTGATCCAGAGCTTGCCAGCCTGGTGGACTTCCTGTGGGCTCATCGAGATGATGGGGCCGCGCTGCTTACGACCCTGGTCCAAAAGATAACAAAGGCGCGCCATCTCTTGGCAAAGCACATGAACAAAGGGCAAAAGGGTGTGCGTGAGCGCCTCTTTCTGGACCTGGCATTAGAGGACTTCCTGCGTGTTGCCGTTGAACGCAACCTCCATCGAAAGCTGACGGCCGACGACCTGGCGGTATTGATCACCATGGTGCTCGAAAACCTTCTCATAACCAAGGAAGATGAGGAACTGTCCCTCTGTTTTCGTCAGTGGGATGGGCTCCGGCGGATCCCCGGGTTTGGGAAAGAGTGGTCCCTTGAAGCCAAAGCGGTTCTCGAACGTCTTGGCCGTGCCTTGGGCGCCATGATCGATGACTACGACCGGGTGCTTCAGCCCAAAGCCGAGTTGCTTGGCCAGGCCATCCAGGCCGACACATGGACGGTGACCCTCTTCAGTGAAGAGGTGGTGCGGGGCAGACCCGTCTTTGTCCTCTCGGCCCTCCTGCGTCACATGGATCCCATATTGCGCAAGAGCGCCCACCTGGGCGATTGGCAGGTGGCGAGCCCGGGCCGTGGGGCAGGACGCATACACGTGGTGGCTGCCTTAAGGTCCATCCAGGGGAAGCGTTTTTCTCATCCCGCGGTCGTTGTTACCGACGAGATCGGTGGGGAGGAAGAAATCCCAGAAGGGGTCACAGCGATTATCACCCCGGACACGACCGATATCGTATCCCACGTGGCCATCCGTGCAAGAAATGCCCGTGTTCTTCTTGCCACCTGCTATGACTCAGGCATCATAGAGCGCTTGCAGTCTCTTAACGGTAGGTGGCTCCGCGTCACCACGAGTGCAGCAGGGGATGTAGTCTTTGAGGAAATCCCTGGAGAGACAGAAAAGGGCTTGGTACCCATGGCGAGGGTGGCTGCAAACCTATCCCGACCCGAGTTCACCGCTTATGCCATTTCGCCAGACCGTTTTACTAGGGAAAATGTTGGGGGCAAATCGAACAACTTGAAGCACCTTAAAGGGAGGTTGCCGCCATGGATTTATCTTCCTTCGTCCGTGGCTCTCCCCTTTGGGGTCTTCGAAAAGGTCCTGTCCCAAGAACTGAATAGGGGGCATGCCAAACGTTATGAGGCCCTGACCCGTGAAATGGATGAAGCGGAAGAAGAGTGGCGCCCCGAGGTCTTGGGCAAGCTCCGTGAGACCGTCTTGGCCCTTCAGGCCCCCGATGACCTGGTCTCTTCCCTTCGTCAGGTGATGGAGGGGGTTGGTCTTCTGTGGCCTGGAGACTGGAAAGGGGCATGGAGTTGTATCAAAGGGGTGTGGGGCTCCAAGTGGAATGAAAGGGCCTTTTTGAGCCGAAAGACCAGAGGCATTTCCCATGAAGATCTCTTCATGGCGGTGCTCATTCAGGCGGTGGTGAAAGCCGAGTACAGTTTCGTGATCCATACGGTCAACCCCTTTACAGGAAATAGCGATGAGATCTACGCTGAGATCGTCCCAGGCCTTGGGGAGACCTTGGTGGGCAATTATCCTGGAAAGGCCCTCAGCTTCTCATGTAAAAAAGGCAAGGATGCTCCACAAGTCCTGGCCTTTCCGAGCAAAAGCATCGCCCTTTTTGGAGGCGGCCTGATCTTTCGTTCTGATTCCAATGGAGAAGATCTCGCCGGTTATGCCGGCGCCGGGCTTTACGACAGCGTCATGTTGGAGCCGCCTGAAAAGATTCGGCTCGATTATTCCCGGCAGGTGCTTTTGCAGGACAAGGACTTTCGAAAAACATTTTTGACCACCGTCGCCAAGATTGGAACAATCGTTGAAGAAGTCTTTCAATCTCCCCAAGACATCGAGGGTGCTTATGCCGGAGGTCAATACTGGGTGGTCCAGACACGGCCACAAGTGGGCATTGAAGGTGAATAAGACCCGTCGCATCAGACTCGGCAACCAGAGCGCTTTTTCAAGCGTTACGGTCATCGAGCCTTTTGAGTTTGCCGTGTCTCACGGCTTTGATGCCTTTGAGTGGTTTCCTGACAAGAAGGCATCGGGGGACGGCTGGGAAGAAAG
>JASFPF010000065.1:0-6607 GCA_050116135.1 Deltaproteobacteria bacterium
CCTGATGTGGCTGGACGCTGTAGCTATCTACAGTTCCAGCATAAAATTCCATCTCCTGCGTCAGGAGGTCCGGCACAATCCGGTAGGTAAAGCGCTCATAGTTTGGCGGGCCTTCCCAATAGTCTTTAAAGCGTTCCAGGACGATGTACTGGTCTGATTTCCATGCCCCAAAGACAAAGGGACCACAGCCTATGGGATGTCGGTTGAGACTGCTTTGCCGCATGGAAAAAGTTGTGGGGTCTTTTCCAAGGCGCAGGGCCTCTGCTCGAATGGCCTCGTCATTCAAGAGATGCTCAGGGAGAATCCCCATACCCCAAGTGCCGAGGGCAGGCGAATAGAGACGCTTATAAACAATACGCACGGTCAGGGGGTCAAGGACCTCTATCTGCTTGACAGGCTCAAAGTCGGCGATGCGGGGAGACAGATTTTTCGGGTCCATGATCGCGTCGAAGGTGAATTTCACGTCGTTGGCATCAAAAATGTGCCCGTCGTGAAATCTCACGCCATGCCTTAGGTGAAAGACCACAACAGGATTGTGCTCTGTGGCAGGCAAAATCTCTTCTGCGTACTCGGATCTTTTCCCTTGCCAGGCCTCACCATCAACGTTCAGACAATCTTGCCCCGAAAAGGAAACAAAATACGCCTTGCCCAAGATGGCGGACAGGTTTCTAAAGAGATCTTGATCCACCCGGTTGAGCACCAGCTTGATCTGGGCTGGTGCTCGCACCTGAATGTTCACCTCGGTCTTACTTTCCGCCTTGCCCTTCTTTTCCTTCCTGGTCACAAGAAATTTTCTGGCGGGCAGGACTACGATGTCCCTGATGTTTTCCAACGAGGCTTTGACCTCCGGGTTCTCCGGCCAATCCTTGTCCCTGGACCTGTGAAGAAGATCGGCCACGGCCTGGCCTCCCAGCGTCCCTGCACCCGGTATGGTGGCCTCCTTGTTTACATAGAAGAAGGCCTCTTCGTAAATCTCCCAGGATGTGGCAAGACGCCCCCTGAAACGAAGGGCTTCATCTCGGTCAATCAGCCCCTCAAACACCATGGACTCAATGTCGCTGCTGGCTGAATCAGCCGACAGGATGGGGTTCAGGATGGTGGCGTCGCCAATGGAGGCTGTGATGTATTCATGGAGGCGACCGGGGTTACCCCGCGTCTGTTCTTCGTAGGAGGGGACCCAGAAATAGGATTGCAGCAAGAAGACGATGACTGCCGTGGGGGCAAAAATGAGAAATCTGCGGACGGTCATTTCCATAAAGATATTCAATGGGGGCGAAAAGAGTCAATAGAAAACCTGTGCCCACATGAATCTGTGGAGACGAAATAATTTGATATCGGCGCATTTTCTGGTTAAGCTTGATATCCTTGTAGCCCATGGTGCTCCCCATATGTCTCTTTTGTATCAAGAACCCGTGTAAAAAGACTGAGTGTTATCCTGCTTCACAAACGGCGTGCCTGATATGAAAATCGGCCTTATGAATAATCCGTCGGCTTCTGTGTATGAGGAAATCGAAGCCTTCGGACAGGCCAAATATGATTTTGTGGATCTCACCATTGAAGGGCCTTGCCTCACGCTGGATGTGGCAAGGGTCGGGACACTCCTTAATCAATATGATCTCTCTGTCGTGGGGCACACAGACCCTTGTCTGCCTTATGCCTATCCCGTACAGGGGGTCCGAGAGGCATGTCTTAAGGAATTGGAGCGCTGTGCCATGGTCTTCTCGGCTTTGGGTGCAGAGGTCATGAATATCCATCCTTGTTATGCCTGCCCGCCCCGCATGAAGTCCCATCTGCTAGAGCTCAATATCGAGGCCCTCAAGCCCATTGAGCAGATGGCCCGTCATCTGGGCCTTACCCTTGTGCTTGAAAATTACAAGGCCCCCTTCGATCGTGTTTCAACCTACGATACCCTGCTTCAGGAGGTCCCCGGGCTCATGGTCCATCTCGATTTTGGTCATACGAACATGGGCAAAGACGACGGGGAAACCTTTTGTAGGCATCTAGGCCCCGCCATCAAGCACGTTCACTTTTCTGACAATCGTTCGACGGAAGATCATCATATGCCCCTAGGCGTCGGAAGCGTAGACTGGCAAAGGGCTGTTTCTGCCCTCAAAGCCACGGGATACGATGGTACCGTTACCTTGGAAGTATTTTGCGATGATCCTATGGTATTGTTTCATTATCTGGAAATCAGCAGAAAGCTTATACGGGATCTCTGGAACCGGTAAATCAAGGTTACTCAAATGGCCCTGTGTCGCCTTTTACATATCTTCATAAGAAATGGCAGCTTGACCCGGCGACAGGCTTGCCAAATCGGCGGGGTATTGGGGTTATCTTGTTCTACCCTTGGGCCTTTTTGGAAAAAGGCCTTTGCGAGAGAGGGCGAAATCTTTGAGGGGGAGTCACCCATGAACCTGCCGCCTCCGATCCTTGACAGCAATGTATCCGTGGAAAGGGCCATCCAACAAAGAAGGACCATCCGCTCATTTGTAAACAAAGCCTTGACCTTACAGCAGTTCTCGCAAATTCTGTGGGCCGCTCAAGGTGTTACAGAGCTGGACGGGATAAAAAGGGCAGCGCCCTCAGGCGGGGCCCTCTATCCTGCAGATGTTTATGCTGTGGTGGGCGACAAGGGCGTTGCCCACTTGGCCCCAGGCATCTATCGCTATCACCCCGATAATCATGCGACCGAGAAAATCGTTAATGGAGACAGGAGAAGCGAAGTGGCCGAGGCCTCTCTGAAACAGATGTGGATGGCCACAGCGGCCGTACTTTTTGTCATCACCGTCCAATACAGCCGTATCACCACCAAGTACGGAGACCGAGGCATCCGGTACGCCTTGATTGAAGCCGGCCATATTGGCCAGAACATCTTTCTACAATGCCAAGCCTCGGGGCTGGCTGCCGGAATCGTTGGCGCTTTTCGTGATAACGAAGTAGCAAGGGCCATCCATGCCCAAAGCAATCATGAACCTCTTGTCATCATGCCGGTGGGATGGAAGGGCTAATTTGAATCCCTCCTGTTTTTGTGCTATGTGGGGCCTAAAGCGTGACGCGACGCTTTGAGTGCCTTTCCCCGCTAACGACAGGAGTTAGTCACAAATCCGACTCACAATCGAATCTTTTGACGCCTCGGTCGAGGTAAGGAGGTTTACTATGGAGCCTATTAAGGTGATGGTAAATGGCCTTCCAGGTAACATGGCCACCAAAGCAGCTGAACACATCCAGCGTGATGCGGCCTTGAAACTCATTCCCCATGCCCTCACTGGTCCAGAAATAACGGCGAAGGAAACCCAAGTCGGCACTGAAACGGTCAGGTTGATCCCACCGGACCAACGACAGGAGGCGATAGATTCTCTCAAGAAAGCGGAAGGGGCATTTTTCAGTGTGGATTACACCCATCCGAATGCGGTGAACGACAATGCCTCTTTTTACTGTGACAATGGCATCCCCTTTGTCATGGGTACGACGGGTGGCGACAGGACGCTCTTGGTTGATACAGTCAAGGCGTCTGACATCGCAGCCGTCGTCGCCCCGAATATGGCTAAACAGATCGTCGCCTTCCAAGCCATGATGGAATATGCCTCGGACACCTTCCCTGAGGTGTTTAAGGGATACCACCTTGAGATCAAGGAAAGCCATCAGCAGGGCAAGGCTGACACCAGCGGGACAGCCAAGGCCATGATCAGCTATTTTAATAAACTGGGGATTCCTTTTGCAAAAGACGACATTGTCATGGAGCGGGACCCCAAGGTTCAACGAACCCAATGGGGTATTCCTGAGACCTACCTAAAGGGGCATGGCTGGCACACTTATAACCTTCGCTCAGAAGACGGTACGGTCTTCTTTCAGTTCACCCATAACGTCAATGGTCGAGACATCTATGCAGCGGGGACCCTGGATGCGATTCATTTTCTCTCCAAGAAGGTGGCACAGGGTGCAAAGGGCCAGGCTTTCACGATGATCAACGTGTTAAAAGGAATATGACGATGCGGGATGTTATCGCACTGATCATGGCCGGTGGAAAGGGAGAACGGCTCTATCCTTTGACCCAGGATCGATCAAAGCCGTCCGTTCCCTACGGGGGCATATATCGCATTATCGATGTGACACTAAGTAACTGCATCAACTCCAATATTTACAAGATTATGGTGTTGCCTCAATATAAGGCCCAGTCTCTGGTGGAGCATTTGGAAGCAGGATGGAACATTTTCAGCTATGCCCTCGGCCACTACCTAAAAGTTGTGCATCCTCAAATGCGAACCGGGGATCAATGGTACCAAGGCACAGCCGATTCGGTTCGTCAAAACCTCTATCTCATACAACGGGAATCACCAGAACACGTGCTCATCCTTTCTGGTGACCATGTTTACAAGATGGATTATAGCCGCCTGAAAGCCTACCACCAAGAAAAGGATGCTGACATTACGGTCTCTGTGATCGAAATACCCATATCGGAGGGCCATCGATTCGGGGTGCTGGAGGTCGACCAAGACTATCGAATCACTGGTTTCCAAGAAAAGCCCCAGGCCCCTACAGCGATCCCTGGAGATCCTGATCATGCCCTGGCATCCATGGGGATCTACATGTTCAAGACCGGCGCATTGGTGGACCTACTCAAGTCCTCGGACAAGGATGATTTTGGGATGGACATCATTCCTGAAGCCTTAGCGAGGTATTCCCTTTCCGCTTTCCCCTATAAGAAGGAAAACCGAATTGAGGATTTCGTTTACACGATGGCTGAGGATGGGAGCCGCCTTCGTATCCTGGAACCCTGTGTGCGAGATTCGGCATATTGGCGGGACGTAGGGGATCTGGATGCTTACTGGAATGCCAACATGGATCTGACGGGCGTAGAGCCCATGTTTAACTTATACGGCACCAAATGGCCCTTGCGGACCTTCCAAGCCCAGTACCCCCCTGTGAAGACGGTTTTTAAGAACAAGAGTGCCAACAGGATAGGCATGGCCTTGGATTCTATCGTTTCACACGGCACTATTATCAGTGGCGGCGTAGTGAAGAACTCGGTCCTTTCCTACAATGTCATGGTGAGAAGCTGGTCAGAGGTGCGAGAATCAGTCATCATGTCTGACGTGGAGATTGGTCGCCATTGCAGGATCATGAAGGCGATTATTGATAAGAGAAATATCATACCGCCGAATACTGCCATCGGATATGATCCCGAAGAGGACCGCAAAAGATTCACAGTAACGCCTCGGGGTATTGTGGTCGTGGGAAAAGGGACCTTTACATAAAAAAGGCCGATAGAAGGCTGTGCTTGCCCTCCTTATTTAGATGCCGGTTCAGGGCTCTTGATATATGTCTGTAAGTCGTCCTTCACCCTGTTGATACTCTTCAACCGCAACTGAACGGCCTGTCGCGTCGAATCAGTCACGGCATATCTGGAAGCCTGGATCAGGGATGATCTTGCACTTTTTAGATCCGGGGTTTGTCCTGTATTCAGGATCTTGTCGGCCCGTCTGATGAAATAGTTGGATACAGCGTCGAATGCCTGTCTCTTGTTGTAAAGTTTCTGCTCCGGTAACCCCTCAAGAATCTTAGAATCCGAGAAGCTGGCCACACGACTCTCTCCCATGGGAGCAAATTTGCCCTGCCAGAGCTCGATCATTTGTTGATTCTTTTTGAAATAGAACTTGTTCGAATTGGACAGACTAGCCATCACGAGTATAGCAATCACTAATACAAAAGCACCTATAGCGTACTTCAAAGTCTTATCCATGGGAGCTTCAGGGGGCGCTTCAGGCGGAGGCGAATACGGCGGTTCCTTTGGGCCTTGAATTTCAGCAGGTTCGGGGGCTTGCCCCTTTTTGGGCCCGGCTTCTTTTTGAGGTGGTTTTGATGGCACATCATCAAACCGTTTGAAAAGGATCTCCCTGGCTTTCTCTTTGTCTTTTTTGCTTGTCATGGTCGGTTTCTCCTCTGCCTGTAATTTGCCCTCAGCGCGTGCTGGCTTCTCCTGTTTTTTTTGCAATTCATTGAACTGCTTCCACACCTTATCGGAAACCGGGCTTCCGCTCTTCAGTCCGTCAATGCCGTCGGCCTTGAACCGCTGCAACCATTGATAATAGGTGGATTGGGCCAGTCCAAGATTCTTAAGGGCAGCTTTGACCGAACCCGGAAAGTGTGGTACTCCATCCAAGATGGCTTTTTTTCTTTCGGCCTCATGTTCCACTGCCGCCTTCTTGGGTTTTACAGGCTTCTTTTTCGTGGATTTCAGCAGGCTCTTGCGGCCCATGGACTCAGTCCTCCAGCCTCCAGAAACGTGTTCGAAATTTTTCTGGATCAAGACGGCTTATATATGATAGCCGTGTATTTGTAAAGGAATTTGTTTTCGTCCTTGTTCGCACTTGCTGCACCAAGATATGGCGTAGGCCTTTGATCTGTGTACTCTTTCTCGCCATTCTCTTTTTGAGCAATCACATTCTCCTTCCATGAAAACTCTGGTTGTGAGGAGAAAATCCTTATGTTGAGATGTAGACACGGGTTCTATGAACCAGAGGCTGCGTTGCAATAAAGCAACCCCCTCCACCTTCCCCGCTACTGGCCCCACTGGGGACGACTGCTGCAGGGGTGTCCTCGTCCGTGT
>JASFPF010000066.1:0-6597 GCA_050116135.1 Deltaproteobacteria bacterium
AACGAAAGAGATCTCGTCAATGGTGACACCAGCCTCAAGGAGCCTTCTCATGGTCCCTGCGCCAGAATCAAAGAGAAGTACAGCCTTGTCTATTTCAATCAAGATCGAACAAGAACTCCGCTTCAAGGAGGGCACACAGGTTCCTGAGCCGAGTATGGTTATCTTCATGATCTAACCAAGGGCAGCATAGAACAATTGAAGATCCCTGCAGCAAGCTGTAGGGAATCTTCGACCGTAAGGAAGTTTGCCATTTTCAGATACGCTCGCTAACCCCGCTGCAAGCTGCGGGGAATGCGCTCCCTTTCTCGGTTCAAGTTTCGCAGGGTCTGTTTTGAACAGTCATGTAAAGACTGAGAACGTTGCATAACCCCTTCTCACTCGTTCGTATGAGCCTTGAGGTGTTCAGTGAAAAAATGATCCACTACCCAAGGTCCAGTCCATACGTCAGCCCATCTTGCGGGCCATGCCGATGACCTTATACACGACTGCACCGGCCAGATAAGCAATGTCTTCGGTGGGAAGATAGGAAGACACAGACGCATCAAAATAGACATTCCCCTCAGGCGGAAACTCCTCATCTCCCTTCCACAAAGAAAGAACCACCGGCACCCGAGGAAGGACCCATATCTTCAAGGCCCGGTCTCCGGGCAGGCTCACGACCTCGCCTATCACGCCGCAGACCTTTTCCAAGACTTCAGGTCTTTCACCGAGGCTTTTTACAAGGGGTGTGATGGCCCGTTTTACAAAGGACGGGTAGTAGAAAGAACCTGACGGCACCTCGCGGAAGGTGATCCACCGCTCTTCAACAGGAACGCCAGTGGCCGTGATCAAATAGTGAAGCAGGAGGACCTGGTCGGCAATCTTGAGACAATGGCTGTCTTCCTCAAAGGCTATCTTTCCACCACCCACCGCAAGATGGTATGTGCTGCCCAGATATGGAATGGGCAAACGTTTTTCGTCACCAGACACCCTTTCCAGTGAGAGGCCTCCATTGATGCAGCACAGGTCGATGTCGCGTTGCGCCAGTGCATCGAAGGCCAGTGCCCGCGCTGTCTCGTAATCATCCTGTGTGGGCATGTTTTTGGGTCTCGCCCCTCTCTTTTCCTGTTCGAAAACCCTGCTATGGGCGCCAAGATTCTCGCGACGGACAAGGCGTTCATGAAAAGGCCCTTAAAAACATTATATGAACCCGCCCCTAAAAACGTCAACCGGTTTCCGTCTATAGACCTCCTGTGCTTGAAGGGGAGCACAGCGCATTTCATGAGGGAAAGTGACAACCTGGCAAGAGAGCGCTGACGAGAGTTTCACCTCGGGTCAGTGAAGGCACTCTCAGGCTGAATAACCGATTGACACCTGTAGCCATGTTTACTAATAACACGGTCATAAGAAAGTCTTATTGGTGCCATTGAACTTATTGGAAACATGTCCCTGAGCCTGTTTGTTTCATGAGAGCTTTCCATCACCCTGGTCTCGCTCTTTGGTATTGGGTGCCCCAAAAACTCCATCATTGTCCCTTTCCTAGGTGATGCAAAGCTCTTCCTGATAAGGCTGAGATGACATGTGTTATCAATCTGAAATCAGAAGGTCATCTGGAAGCCATGGCTTCCTTCGAACCTGCATATATTAACACCCGCGAACAAGGGCGCCTGAAGGAAAAGATCCACCAGTCTTATGAAATCCTCAGGGCCTGTACCCTCTGTCCGCGGGCGTGTGGCGTGGATCGGCTATCGGGTGAAAAGGGGATTTGCCAGACAGGCGAGCACGCCATTGTTTCAAGCTACAGCCCCCACTTTGGAGAAGAGAGCCCCCTGGTGGGGGAACACGGGTCCGGCACTATATTCTTTGCGCGGTGCAACCTCCTGTGCCTCTTTTGCCAGAACTACGACATCAGCCATGAGGGCGAAGGCGTGGGGGTTTCTTCACAAGAGCTTGCCAAGACCATGCTATTGCTCCAGGCTGGCGGCTGCCCGAACATCAACTTTGTCACACCCTCTCACGTGGTGCCGCAAATTCTGGCCGCTGTGGATGAGGCGGCAACAGGGGGCCTTCGAATCCCCCTGGTCTATAACAGCAGCGGGTATGACAGCGCGGACACGTTAGCCATGTTGGAAGGGGTGTTTGATATCTACATGCCTGACTTCAAGTTCTGGGATCCCAAGGTGGCTGACCAGCTGTGCGAGGCACCAGATTATCCCGAAGTGGCCCGTGAGGCCTTGAAGGAGATGTATCGGCAGGTAGGCGATTTGGTCCTGGATGACCAGGGAGTCGCCCAGAGAGGTCTGTTGATCCGCCATCTGGTGCTACCAGATGGGCTCGCCGGGACCAGAGACGTCATGCGGTTTCTGGCAAAAGAGATCTCTTCCAACAGCTATGTGAATGTTATGGCACAGTACAGACCCTGCGGCCGAGCCGGTGAAGTGCCATCGTTACGCAGGTCTATTACAGACGAGGAGTACCAGGAGGCGATTGAGATGGCCCACCAGGAAGGGATTAGCCGGCTGGATGAGAGAAGGCGAACCTTTGCACTGCGTTGGTTCTAAAGAAAGGCCAAAAGGAACGGTTTCATAAGAGGAAAAAGGGCGGGCAGTTCAAATTGATAGATGGAAAGAATGTTCGCGGTGGGCGACATACACGGATGCCTTGACAAGTTGGTCTCCTTGATGGACATCATCGATGTGGACTTGAAGAAGGAGACCCTGGTCTTTATGGGAGATTATATAGACCGTGGCCCCCATGCAAAAGAGGTCGTGGACTATCTCATTGATGTGGCCAGGGGCGGGAATCGCGTGATCTTTCTGAAGGGAAATCATGAACTCATGTTGCAAAACTATCTGAGCGGAGAGGACAAACTCAGCTTTCTCTACAATGGTGGGGAGGCCACGTTGCGCAGTTACATGAAAGCCGGTGGTCTGAATGAAGCCAACCTCATACCACCAGAACATCTCGAATTTTTTGATAACCTTCGCCTTTACTATGAAACGGAAAACTATATTTTTGTCCACGGGGGCTTAAAGGCAAACATACCCCTTGAACACCAAGACGAATGGGATATGCTATGGCTCCGTGACGAGTTCATCTATTCTGATTTCGATTTCGGCAAGCTCGTGATCTTTGGTCATACGCCGTTTAGAGAGCCGTTGATTCTTGACAACAAGATTGGCATCGACACGGGTGCTGTTTATGGTAATAAGTTGACCTGTGTGGAACTCTCAGCTATGAAGTTTTTCAGCGTGTAACCGGGTGGGGCTCCTGGATGTATCTGTTGGATGGCTTTTTGGGTATGAATTCATGGAAAACCCCCAGATGGGTGCCTGGGGTCTTTGGCCGCGGTTTCCCGGGACAGGATTTATGAGCACCTGTTTTGTGTGGTCTTAGTGGAAGGGAGGGTGTGATGATGGGCATCGATGATATGGTCAAAAATATCACTTGGCTGGGCCACGATGGCTTTCTCATCAAAGGGGATGGCAAGGCTATTGTCATCGACCCTTTTCAGGTCAAGCAATGCGAACCTGCGGATATCATCTTGATCAGCCATGAGCACTACGATCACTGTTCACCGGAAGACGTAAACAAGATCCGGAAAGATTCAACCGTAATCGTCACAGAAGCCCAATCGGCCTCCAAGCTCGCTGGTGACGTGAGGGTCGTGCAACCTGGGGACAAGTTGACGGTTTCAGGGATTCCGATTGAAGCTGTCCCGTCCTATAACACCAACAAGAACTTTCATCCCAAAGAGAAGGGCTGGTTGGGCTTCATTGTCACCGTAGAGGGTGTCAGGATCTACCACGCGGGTGACACGGATCGGATACCTGAGATGGCGTCTTTTCAGGTCGATATTGCCCTTCTGCCCGTGTCAGGGACCTATGTGATGACAGCAGAAGAGGCGGTGGAAGCGGCCCGGCTGATGAAGCCAAGGGTGGCTATTCCTATGCACTACGGCGCTATTGTGGGCTCTGCAGATGATGCGAAGCGTTTCAGTGAGGCCCTCCACGGGACCTGCCAGGTGGTGGTCTTAGGCTGATGAGACGATTAGTCCTTTTTGTTATTCTTTGTGTCATGCTCTGCGCTGGAGAAGCGGCCGCAAAACGGCTCGCCGTGAGTGTGGATAAAGCGAATATGCGCTCAGGGGCAGGAACGGATCATGAGATCCTCTGGTCTGCCGGGAAGTACTATCCGGTTGATACCCTAAAGAAATCCGGCAGCTGGTACAAGATTCGTGACTTTGAAGGTGACGAGGCCTGGATCCATGACTCACTGCTGAAAAAGATCCCGGCCGTCATTGTTAAAGCCCCCCTCGTCAATGTTCGGGAGAAGCCGGGGACTGATTTCAGGATATTGTTCCAGGCAGAAAAAGGCGTGAGTTTCAAGCGCCTGGAAACGAAGGGCAGCTGGTTCAAAGTCCAGCATGCAGACGGCGAGGTGGGCTGGATTCATAAATCCCTAGTCTGGGGACATTGAGATAAACTTGATGGCTTTTTAAAAAAGTCGCTCTTTACTCAGTCCGTGAACATTTTGGAGGCCTTTGAGATGTTCAGCCAAAATGCTAAGACTCGGACTAACACCCTCAAACAGTTAGCATTTCTTAACGCTGAATATCTCAAGTGCCTTTCTCCCAAAATGCTCAATGTCGTTCGAAAAACACTTGTTACGAGTCTGTCAGACTTAATTCATAACTCGAGATGTGACACCATTACTCCGGGTGATGACGGGGCATGCCATGAAACGTAAAGAACAAATCCAGAAGGCGGAAGGCAAATTGGGGGTGCTTATCCCGGGAATGGGAGGTGCGGTAAGCACCACCTTTCTGGCGGGCGTCGAGGCTGTACGCCGGGGGTTGGCCCTTCCCATTGGCTCCCTGACCCAAATGGGTACGATCCGCTTGGGTAAACGCTTCGAGTATCGTATCCCTCGCATTGAAGATTTTGTTCCACTAGCCCGTTTGGATGATTTGGTCTTCGGGGGTTGGGATGTCTTTTCGGACAATTGCTACGACGCTGCGGTTAAGGCCGGGGTCCTCAGGCAAGAAGACCTTGACCCGGTGCGCGCTTTTCTAGGGGCCTTGCAGCCCTGGCCAGGGGTTTTCAACCAGACATATGTCAAGAACCTGGCTGGTGTTTCGCACGTAAAGCCAAATGGGTCTCACCTAGAGCTGGTTGAAGCCCTCAAGGCAGACATAGAATCGTTTAAGGGCGAACATGGGGTGTCTCGTTGTATCATGATATGGTGCGCCAGTACGGAGGCTTACCTAAGGCCCGGCCCAGTCCATGAATCGCTGAGTCGTTTTGAGGAGGGGCTGAGAAACAACGATCCCAACATTTCACCAAGCATGCTTTACGCCTATGCCGCCCTCACCAGCGGCCTTTCTTACGTTAACGGCGCTCCAAACTGCACGGTGGATATCCCTGCCATGGAGGAGCTGGCCAGTCAGCGCCACGTCGCCATTGCCGGAAAGGATTTCAAGACAGGACAGACCCTCATAAAAACTATACTGGGCCCGGGATTCAAGGCTCGCATGCTGGGCCTCACAGGTTGGTACTCTACAAATATTCTTGGAAACCGGGATGGCATGGTTCTGGATGACAAGGATTCTTTCAAGACCAAAGAGGAGAGTAAACTCTCCGTATTGGAGACCATACTGCAGCCGGACGTCTACCCAGAGCTATACGGAGGCTTCCATCATAAGGTTGTCATCAGCTATTATCCCCCCAGAGGGGATCAAAAAGAGGGGTGGGACGCTGTAGACATCTTCGGTTGGCTGGGTTACCCCATGCAGATTAAGGTGAATTTCCTTTGCAGGGACAGTATATTGGCAGCACCCCTTGTTTTGGATCTAGCCCTTTTCATGGACCTAGCTCAGCGAGCGGACATGACGGGCATCCAGGAATGGCTTTCATTTTACTTCAAGAGCCCCCAATGCGCACCCAACCTCTATCCCGAACACGATCTTTTCATTCAACTCAAGAAACTCAAAAACACCTTACGGTATCTTATGGGCGAGGAACAAATTACCCACCTGGGTCTGGATTACTACTACGAAGTTTGAACAACACCAAGACGAACCGTAACTGACGACCATAGGAGATACGCAGAGTGACCCACAGAGTCGAGCCAGATGCATGCTCAGTAGGAACCACACATCTGTCGATAGTTCAGGCACTCACGTTTGTTTAGGAAGGGACACGGTTCCTTGAAGAACCATTTCTTGCGGGGACACCAGAAATGCTCCTTGAAGGGTTCATTACATGCCGACGGCCTTAACTTCTTCCTCATGTTTCCGCCAAAAGATATATAGTCATCCTCTGTCTTCACTTGCCATACTGTCATGGCCTCAACTCCGCAAAGGGTTAAGGTTATGTCACATGCCCTTATTTGTGAAGCTGCAATTTGTGTGCCAGCCACACAGCATGTTTTTTCATTTTGACGTCAGACGTTTTTTTCACGAAATATAACCCAATCGATGGACTCAAGCGTCAGTTTGCAATGCTGAAAGGAGGGGCAATCAACATGGAGATAATGGATGGATCTAAGGTATTAAGACCCGCGGATGTGAGTATCAAGACTTTGGACGGGAGCGTTATCGATGGGAAAGTGAACCTA
>JASFPF010000067.1:0-6496 GCA_050116135.1 Deltaproteobacteria bacterium
TGGGCTGAAGTGCATGGCCACCTTTACGGCACATCAGCAAGATATATTGAGGAGACCCTTGGTGGTGGGCAGGATGTCTTGCTGGATATCGATGTTGAGGGGACAAAGAGACTGTCGAACAGGTATTCTGAGGCGATTTCGGTGTTCATTTCGCCGCCCACGATGACAGAGCTTGAAAAGCGGATCAACAGACGTGGGACGGATTCTGCCGAGATTATTGCGCGACGTTTGAAAAGCGCGGAGGTGGAGATGGCTCAGATCCATTGTTATGATCATGTCATCGTCAATGATGATCTGGCCGAAGCACTGCTGAAGTTGGAAACGATTATCGAAAAAGTTTGTCCGAATGGGTGACCTTCTTTACGGCATCCACCCTGTTTATGAGGCCCTCTTAGCTGGCCGACGAGAGTTTAGAAGCCTTTGCATATCCAAGAGCCGCAGGCTCAAAGGGATTGAGACCCTTTTGGAACTGGCTCGCGTCGGAGGAACCCCCGTCCAGTACAAGGCCCCGGATTATTTCAAATCCCGCCTCGGCGACGCAGTGCACCAGGGGGTTGCAGCCCAAGTTAGTGAATTGCCGCTTTCAGATGAGAGAGGGGTTCTCAAAAAGGCTGAGGCCGACAGCGCGCTTCCTCTGATTCTAGGCCTTGATAGTATTGTAGACCCACAAAACCTCGGGTCCTTGGTGAGAACCGCCTTAGCCATGGGCGTCCATGGTATCATTTTGCCCAAAACCCGTGCTGCCCCCTTGTCCCCCGCAGTTTCGAAGGCCTCTGCCGGAGCGATGGAACATATGTTGTTTGCACGGGTTGCCAATCTCGTGGCTGCCTTAAAACGGCTCAAGAAGGCAGGGCTTTGGGTGGTAGGTTGCCAGGCCGGTTCAGAGCGACCAGCGGACGAGGCTGATTTCAATATGGGTTTGGTTCTTGTCATCGGGGGTGAGGACAAGGGGTTACGCCCCCTGGTACGCAAGACATGTGATTATCTGGTGTGTGTTCCCCAGAAGCAAGGCATCGATTCTCTGAATGCTGCCGTGGCAGGAGCCATGGTCATGTACGAGGTGACGAGACAGAGAAGAAAAAGAAGTGTTTCCTAATGTCGTGTCTCTGAAATCAGTTGAAGAGGTGCAAATCATACAGGGGGCGTCGTCAAAAGCCTTTTGCGTCGTTCCGTGACCATTTCGGGGACGCCTGCCGAAGGTTGGTAAATCACAGAAACTCGGGCCGTTAGGCCCTCAGACAGTCTGTGATTCTTCACGCAACCTTCAGCATCCATCTGGCTCCCAAAATGCTCAATGTCACTCGCAAAAAGGCCTTGGACGGCATCCGAATAATGCAAAGTATTTCTGGGACACGACACTAACGTTGCTGAAATGCCTGCCTATTTGAAAACATATGACGTCATCGTCGTGGGGGCTGGTCATGCGGGCTGCGAGGCGGCCCTGGCAGCGGCCAGGTCCGGACATGCCACCTTGGTCGTAACGATCAATGTGGACCACATTGGCGAGATGTCATGTAATCCAGCCGTAGGGGGTCTGGCGAAGGGACATCTCGTTCGCGAGATCGATGCCCTAGGCGGGGAGATGGCCAAGAATATCGATGCCACGGGCATTCAGTTTCGCCGCTTGAATACGAAAAAGGGGCCGGCAGTGCAGTCATCTAGAGCCCAGGCTGACAAAGAACAATATCGCCTTCGCATGAAGCGTGTCTTAGAAGAACAGGAGAATCTGGATGTCAAACAGGGGCTGGTCGAGGCCCTGATTGTGGAAGATGGTAGGGTCAAAGGGATCCTGACGAGTATTCAGGAGAAGTTTCTCGGCAAAACAGTGGTTCTAACGACAGGCACCTTCTTGAAAGGCCTGATTCACATTGGATTGAAGCATTTTCCAGCAGGACGTATGGGAGATCCCGCCTCCAACAAGCTTTCCGACCACTTAAGGGCTTTGGGCTTAAGGATAGGCCGCCTAAAAACAGGAACCACACCTCGGTTAGATGGTCGGACCATCGACTTTTCCAAGCTAGAGCCCCAATATGGAGATGAAGTACCCGTCCCCTTTTCCTTTGAGACCGATGAGATTACCCAAGCGCAGGTCCCCTGCTACATAACATACACGAACGAGAAGACCCATGAGGTCATTAAAACAGGCCTTGACCGGTCTCCCCTTTTTTCTGGCGTGATAAAAGGGACCGGGGCTCGGTATTGTCCGTCTATTGAGGATAAGGTCGTTCGGTTTCCGGATAAACCCCGACACCAGATTTTTCTTGAACCCATGGGGCTTGGAACGACTGAGATTTATCCAAACGGCGTCCCGACAAGCCTGCCTGTGGATGTGCAGCTTAAGATGCTTCGGTCTATTAAGGGGCTTGAAGACGTAGAGATCGTAAGACCAGGATATGCTATCGAGTATGACTACGTGGATCCGGTGCAGCTGAAGCCAGGCTTAGAATGCAAGAAGATTCGAGGGCTCTTCTTGGCGGGCCAGATCAATGGCACTTCAGGGTACGAGGAGGCAGCGGGCCAGGGAATCATGGCGGGGATCAACGCGATCCGGTATTTGAGAGGAGAACCGACTATCATCATTGGACGGGCACAGGCCTACATCGGCGTGATGATCGATGATTTGGTCACCAAGGGGACACAGGAACCCTATCGGATGTTTACCTCAAGGGCCGAGTACCGTCTTCTCCTCAGGGAGGATAATGCAGATTTGCGCCTTCGCGAACTGGGCCATCAGGTTGGCCTTGTCTCTGATGGGCTTTACGAGAAGTTCAGACAAAAGCGCAGGGCTGTTGAGGGACTCTTGGCCCTGCTGTCAGACGTTCGCTTGAACCCAACGCCTGATGTAAAACGAACCCTGGAGGGGTTGGGTCTCGGCCCTATCCATCAACCGGCCACCTTGATGGATCTCCTTAAGAGGCCGAAGACAGATTTTAAAGAACTCGCCGAGCTTGACAGCCGGCTCCTTTCTTTTGCCAACGAGGTTGCCGACCAGGTCACGATCCTCGTCAAGTACGACGGATACATACGGCGTCAGATGGAGCAGGTTGAACGCGGAAAAAACTCAGAAGCCGCGAAGATCCCTGATGGTTTTGACTATCAGAGGATTCCCGGACTTTCCAATGAGGTCAAGGAGAAACTGTTACGTGTTCGTCCTTTCTCTATTGGACAGGCCTCCAGGATTTCCGGGATTACCCCGGCGGCCATAGCGATCATACAGATTTACCTTAAGAAATGGGGACAACGAGGAGCCCAACCTTGACAGCCAAGAAAAGAGAGCAAGGGAATACCCACGGGGTGACCACAACGACAGATGGTGGGTGCCAGGTCCCCGACACCCCTGTCATTGCCTTTATTGAAGGTGACGGCATAGGGCCAGACATCTGGGCGGCTACCCGCCGCGTTCTGGACGCAGCCGTGGGCGCCGCATACGGGGACAGGCGCAAGATCCAATGGACGGAGGTGTTAGCAGGTGGAAAGGCTTACAAAGAAACCGGTGAATGGCTCTCAAAGGAAGCGTTACAGGCTATTAAGGATTATGGGATAGCCATCAAGGGCCCCTTGACCACCCCTGTGGGAAAGGGCGTTCGCAGTATCAACGTGGCATTGCGACAAAGACTGGGCCTGTATGCCTGTATTCGGCCCATTCGGCACATCACAGGGGTTCCCAGCCCGATGAGACACCCCGAGAGGGTCAATATGGTCGTGTTCCGGGAAAACACAGAAGACGTCTATGCCGGGATCGAATGGGAGGCCCAAACTGGGGAGGCTCAAAGGGTGATTGCTTTTCTAAAGGACACGATGGGCGTTCATGTAGACAGAGATTCGGCCATTGGTATCAAGCCCATGAGTCGAGGGGCTTCAAGGCGGTTGGTGGCAAGGGCCATACAATACGCCTTAGACCATCATCTTCCCAGTGTCACCCTGGTCCATAAGGGGAATATCATGAAGTATACCGAAGGGGCTTTCATGAAGTGGGGGTATGAGGCGGCGCGGGATATATTTGGAGACCATGTTGTGTTTGAATCCGATGAAGGGAAGCAAGGGCATACGTCGCCACCAGGTAAAGTGATGATCAAGGACAGGATCGCGGACATGATGTTTCAACAAGTACTCCTTAGGCCAGAGGCCTACCATGTGATTGCCACTCCCAATCTAAACGGCGACTACCTCTCAGATGCCCTGGCCGCCCAAGTAGGGGGTCTTGGGATGGCCCCTGGGGCCAATATTGGGGACAGCTGTGCGGTCTTTGAGGCCACTCACGGCACAGCTCCCAAATACGCCGGGAAAGACAAGGCAAATCCGGTCTCATTGATCCTGTCCGGGGTGATGATGCTGGAGCACTTGGAGTGGTCAGAGGCCGCTTTGGCCATAGAGCAGGCCATCCAGAAAACCATTTCTGCTGGTGTGGTGACTTACGATCTGGCCCGGCAGATGGCGAAGGCCCGGGAAGTGAGATGTTCTGAATTTGCAGAATGCGTGGTTGAACGCTTGCGCTGACAACGTGGTCACGTTCCCTTCGCCCGAAAGGGTTCCTCAAAAACTTTATCATCGTCGTTCAAATGAGTTTTTCAAAGCTCTTTTTTATCCAAAGACTATACCAAAGTCTTCTAGATGCTATTTTCCCCCAAAAGTGTCTCATTTGCGGTGCCTTTGAGGGCTTGCAGCCCTGTGATGAGGGGGTTGCGTCTGACCCCTTAGTTCATATCACCGTTTCGTGGTTTTGTGCGTCCTGCCGGAAAGACCTAAGACCCATTGCTTCGCCTTTTTGCTCGAAATGCGGCCGTCCCTTTGTTTCGCGAGAGGGGGACAACCATGTCTGCTGGGAATGCCTCGTTGAACAAAGGCATTTCAGAAGGGCAAGGGCCTTTGGCCTCTACGACGGGGCTCTTATGGAGGCCATTCATCGGCTCAAGTTCGGAAGGCACACGTCCCTGTCCCGGCCTTTGAGCGCTCTTTTGAGGGAGACATTTTTTCAATGCTGGGATGTGACCACGGTCGATCTCCTGGTTCCCGTTCCCCTGCACCTGAAACGCCTGCGGCAAAGGGGATTCAATCAAGCCCACCTTTTGATTAGAAGGTGGGCGAAGCAAGACGGGATTGCCTTTGACGGCCTTACGTTGTCGCGAAGCCGCTGGACAGAGCCTCAGACCGCACTGAGCCGCAAGGAGCGAAAGAAAAACATCAAAGGCGCCTTTGTGGTCAAGCATCGAGAGACAATAAAGGGGAAGAAGATTGTCCTGGTGGATGATGTTTACACAACAGGATCTACGGTCAATGAGTGTGCTCGCGTCTTGATGAAGGCGGGTGCGGCTTTGGTGGATGTGCTGACCCTGGCACGTGCTGTTTGACGCGGCAGCTCCTTTGACTGCTATCGAAAGGCACCACGGCGGTAGGATCGCCAGAAAAGGACGCAGACGGCCAGCAGCGGGTAGCGCCGCAGCCGGGGCGTCACTTTGATTGCAATTCCCGAGTGTCGTTCTATCTTCCACAGGACATAGTCCAGGCCGCCTTGGAAGGTGAAGAGACCTTTAAGAAGACGCAGTACAGAGAGCAGCTTACCCTGCAGACAGCGCACACGCCATTGCAAGTAGCTGTGATGGCGCACGCGGGCCGGGATACAGGCGTGGTACCGGACGGGGTCTGCGTTGGCGAGAACCTTGATGGGAAAGGGGACCAATGCCACTGCAGCCCGCGTCAGTTGCTCGTAATGCTCCGACCAGACGTCAAACAGGCTGACGAGGTTATCTGGTCTCTCTGCCCTGAATTCGGCTCTATAGCTGAGCAAAAATCCCTCGCGCCACAAGTCTTCGGCTGTAAAGCAGTCTCTTAGCTGAGGCAGCACGCGAGTGATAAAGGTCATGACCGCCTGCCCCAATGCTGCTCGCACCTGTGTTGCGACTTGCTCGGTACGGGCATAAAGGAGCGATGCGGGTTGGGCGAAACGTGCCCAGAAATAGGAATGAAAGCAGTGCAAAGAAGTGCCGCGTTGAAAGTCGGCGAGGGCAAGGACCGCATACTTGGCACGCACCATTCGTCCTTTAAAGGGCAATTCAAGGTAGAAAACATTGGGGGGGAGTAGCTTGTTCGCGAAGCTGAGCAAGCGGTTGCTGTAAATGTGACGGTAGCTGTCCACCAGCAAATACAGGTCGACGACCCCCCCGCTGTCATCACCTTTTCGGAGACAGGAACCATAAAACAGGACGGCCTGGCAAGTGTTGCCATGGCGTGCCAGGATCTCGTTGGTGAGGGCGCATACGGCTGGTGAAGCCGGTTGCCAGCTTTGCTGGCAAGTTTGTAAGATATGGTGGAGTGCCGTCGGCATGATCACAATCGCAGGAATGACACTGGTCCGGCATTTTTTACCACAACGGGGCCGAGACGAGAATCAGGGGTGTAAAACTCTCCATCAAGGGCAAAAGAGCTGTCGAGGGAGAGGTGCAGCTCATTTGCATTATGGCTGAAGTAGCCGTGTTCCGGCGAGCCGGAGCGGCATTTC
>JASFPF010000068.1:0-6453 GCA_050116135.1 Deltaproteobacteria bacterium
AGATATTCAGCTAAAATGCTAAAACTCTGGCTAACGCCCTAAAAAAGTTAGCATTTCTTTACGCTGAACATTTGAAGACCCTGCAGCAAGCTGCAGGGAATCTTCGACCGTAAGGAATAATACTGATTTTATATACGCTCGCTAACCCCGCAGCAAGCTACGGGGAATGCGCTCGCTTAATCGGTTCAAGTGCCTTTCTCCCAAAATGCTCAATGTCGTTCGCAAAACACTTTTTACGAGTGTGTCAATCTTAGCGAAGGGGAAGATCAAGGATGAAGAATTTCAGCCAGGCTGGAAGTGTGTTAAAAGAGGGCTGACTGTGGCAAGCTTCATGGATGGTGTGCCCCACGAAAAGGCGGCCCCCGATGCATGGATCAACACCAGGGGCCTAGACAGGAGGATAAGAACATGAAGACATTGAGCTTCATGTCTTTCCAGGAGCTTTGAACGGCTTATGAACACCATCAAAGCCCTTTATTTGTATATGAAAAGATCGTGCCAAAGGAAGGAATTGGACATTTTTATATAGAATTTATATAGTTAGTTCCTGTCTCATCCATTTCTTGGACCTATAGATTGGGCATTTTAGGTTATCACTTATGAAAATAAATGCCTATTCAGAGCATTGGAGGTAACAAAAACACACCGGCAACAAGGGGTGCTGCACCCCTTTCTTAGTTGAGACGGTCATAGGGGTCCTGGCGAGGGCCTTGCGTTTTGTAAGAAGGTCTACTATGATGTCTTGAAAACGTGGGAGCTCAAAACTTTTTGGAATTTTGCAAAAGGAGGAAGAATCATGAAGCATGCCATTTTGTTTTTGGGAATCGTTTCTTTGTTGATTTTCGCCGCTTGCGGAAACGACGAGAATGGTGAGCAGCCAGCCAAAAGCGAATATCAGGGAACTGTTGAAGAAGTAGAACCCGACGCTCACAGCGTTACACAGATGATGGAAGAAAAAGCAGAAGAAGCTGTTGAGGAGATAGAAGAGGAGGCTCACAGCGCTTCACAGACTATAGAAGAAAAAGCAGGGGAGGCTGTTGAGACGTTAAAAGAAAAGACCGGCGAGGCTGTTGAAACTGCAAAAGAGAAGGCTGCTGAACCTCTTCAAGGGATGGCAGAGAAGCTGGGGGGACATACTGAGGCCGCTGACGAAGCTCTGAAGTAAGCAAATGATTAGCTTTAAGACTCATGGCTGTTGCAAAGATGGACACCAGGAGGCCAAAGGCCTGGGTCGTCGAGTCATCTAGCAACTCAGAAAATTCCGGCTTTCAAAAAACATAGAGTTAAACGGGAATATCTGTCCCGGGACTCAGACTCTTGACGGTTAGGGCCAGGCTACCATTGGCTCATACCAGACAGGATTACTTCGTCAGCGCAAGGCTCCCAGCCTCACCAATTCGTTTGTTTCCTGCTTTGTCATGCTCTTTGCTCTGTCCTTCTTTTTGCCAGGAGCCAAGGGTATGTTAGTCAAGGAATTGCCTCAAATCCCACAACCAGTTGCAGAGGTGCGTGGTGCTGCCTCGGTGGGATCCCTCTTCATAATTCACGGCGAACGGACCAAACCCAATCAATGAATGTTCTGACGACCTTGGTGGGTGCATCAATCCAAAGGCGATCCGGTGCGTAGGCTCTAGAGGGGCCTGAAATATCTGGAAAAGGTCAATGAATACTTTGAGTGCATTCATTCCGAAGATTGAGGCCATCGTCGGCCGCGATCATGTCACCACGGCAGAAGAGGACCTCCTCTGCTATGCCTACGATGCCACCAATCGCCACTACCGACCCGATGCGGTAGTTTTTCCAGGGAACACCGGTGAGGTCTCAGCGATCATGAGGGCGGCCAACGAATATCGTTTTTTTGTCGTTCCCCGTGGTGCGGGAACCGGAATGAGCGGGGGCGCCCTGGCCATTCAGGGCGGATTGACGATGGTGATGACTCGCTTCGACCGCATTCTGTCTATCGATGGAGATAACCTTGTGGCCGAAGTGGAGCCGGGTGTCATTACGGGCCATTTTCAGGAGGCGGTGGAAAGGGAAGGGCTTTTCTATCCGCCCGACCCCTCCAGTGCCGCCTACAGCACCTTGGGGGGCAATGTGGGCGAGTGCGCTGGCGGACCTCGTGCCGTCAAGTATGGCGTGACCCGGGATTACGTCCTTGCCCTGGAGGTGGTCCTTCCTACAGGCGAGGTCATCGCCACGGGGACCCGTACGGCCAAGGGTGTGGTAGGCTACGATCTGACGAGGCTGATTGTGGGTTCAGAAGGAACCTTGGGGGTCGTTACTAAAATCGTCCTGCGCTTACTTCCACTGCCAGAGGTTGTGGGCACATTAAGGGCGGTCTTTGTCCGCATCCAAGATGCCGGAAGGGCCGTGTCCGAAATCGTTCGCTCAGGCGTGATACCCAGGAGCGTGGAGTATATGGATCAAGCGGCTATTCGATGTGTTGAGGACTATCTTCATATAGGCCTTCCTGTGAACGCTGGGGCCATGCTTCTCCTTGAGGTTGACGGGAGCCCGTCGGCAGTGGACGCTGGCCTTCAAGTGCTTGCAGCGATCTGCGAGAAGGGTGGGGCCCAGCAGGTCCAGATTGCCGAATCTGAACAAGAGGTCCAAGACCTTTGGCGGGCTCGTAAGGCCATATCACCCGCCCTTTTCCGCCTTGGTCCCGACAAGATCAATGAAGATATCGTCGTACCTCGCAGCCGAATACCGGAAATGGTGGCATGGATCGATGACTTGAGGAAGCGTACCGGACTCACCTTGGTGACCTTCGGTCACGCCGGTGACGGCAACATCCATTTCAACATTATGCTGGACAAGGGCGATAAGGAGGCCCTGAACAAAGCCGAGGCGGCTGTAGAAGCACTTTTCAGGCATACCGTTGCCTTGGGAGGGACTCTGTCTGGAGAACACGGCGTGGGGATCACCAAGGCGCCTTACCTGGACATGGAGCTTGGGGCTTCGGAGCTTGCGCTCATGAAGCGTATTAAGGTGGCATTCGATCCCCATGGCATCCTAAATCCTGGAAAAATATTTGAAGACCTTTGAAAAAGCCCCCCTTTGCCCAATTTCGGCGTCAGACTCAGATTTTTGTCCTAAAAACATCTAATAACGTAGTCCTTTGGTCAAAATCTTTGTCTTCGTTGAACTTGAAAAAGATTGAACGTTTTTCCAAGGTCTCATGTCATACGGACTCACACCTTTCGTTATGCCATGGCTCAGCATCATAAAGAGTGACAGCGGGTTGAATCGATGCAAGCGGTGCGGACAGTGTATGAGTGTGTGTCCTGTCTATCAGGCCACCTTTCAAGAGACGGACGTGGCGCGGGGGCGGTTGGCTCTCCTGGAATCGGCAGAAGAGGGTGCCATAAAGTGGTCTGAGCGGCTTGAAGACATTCTCTCGCGGTGTCTTCTGTGCGGGGCCTGCGCTCACATTTGCGCCAACAACGTTCCCACCACCCGCCTCATCCAGCAGGGTCGACGGTGCCTATTTGAGGCGGGAAAGGGCAGCCGCTCCAGCCATCCTCTGATCAGAAGCATCAGACAGGGAGAGTTGTCTGGGAGGGTCGTTCTCAAAGGAGGGGCCCTTCTTCAGTGGCTGCTTTGCAGGAAGATTCCGGATAGCAGTGGACTTCATCTCCGATTTCCCCTCTCCTTTTTTGCTAAAAGGGCTACGGTTCCGCCGGTCACCTGGCACCCTTTTTTGGAAGCTTTTCAGCCTCAGATCGTAGAGAAGATGCAGGGCAGGCGGATTGGGTTCTTTGTGGGATGCGGTGCGAACTATCTTTTCCCGGAGGCAGCCTGGGCCCTTGTGCGTATTTTGCGCCGTGTGGGAGCCACCATAGTGATACCCAAGGATCAGGGTTGCTGTGGACTGCCTGCCTACGTTTCGGGTGACACAATGACAGCCCGGGCCTTAGCCAAAAGGACTATAGAGACATTTGGTTCCCTGGAGCTTGACGCCGTCCTCACCGTGTGCGCTTCCTGCGGGGCCCACCTACAGGATCTTGGAGCCCTCTTTGAGGATGACCCCCTTTGGCGGGATGCTGCCGCCACTCTGGCCGAAAAGCACAAGGATGCCATGGCTTATTTGGTGGAAGATCTTGGTCTTGACGCATCTCTTAAGGAGCAAGGCTCTACCGGCGGGCCCCATGGCAAAGATGTGTATCGGGTTGCATACCACGACCCCTGCCATCTGAGGATTAGCCAAGGGATCACCGAGGTTCCCAGAAGACTTCTTCAGGCCACACCTGGTGTGGAATTCGTAGAAGCGCTTCACCCCGGACAGTGTTGTGGCCACGGGGGCGATTTCAATCTCACACACTTCGACCTGTCTGTGGAGATCCTAGATCGACGAATGGAAGATTTCCAAAGGGTAAAGCCCCATGCGATTGTTACGGGTTGCACGGGATGTCTGCTGCAGTTTGCAGAGGGGGTCAGTCTGAAAGGGCTGGCAGGCAGGGTTCAGGTCTGTCATCCCTTGGTCTTGGTAGACAGGGCTATGGCTTCCTCGGGCTCTTAAGAGCGAACCTTCCCAGTACATCGATCTTCACAACATAATCGTTCTCGTCAACTCGGCCGTCCTTGAGTGCGGCATCCAGGGCTTTCTTAGTCAATATGTCAATGACAATGTCATCTCCATTTTCATCTTTACCTCTCAGCAACACATACCGCTTTGCACCCTTCACCATTTTTGCCATCGTTTTTTCCCTCTCTCATAAAGCTGAGGCCTTGTAGGGAGACCTTTTTGTGAAAAACGCCTAAGGGCAAAGCCTATTGTAATGCCCACGGTTCTGCCGCGAGTCCAACTAGATCTTCTATGATTTCATACTGTTGGCACTTATCTTGAGCGATAGCACAGCGGATGTTTAATTGACACCATTGCATACATATGGTATCGTGAGGATTGAAGCAGCCAAAGCAATCCAGCCTGTCTTGAAGGTTCTTCGGACTTATCATAGATTTTTTCATCACAGCCTCAATAAGTTGGCCAGCTCTTCATGGATAAGGCCATTGGTGGCTAAAATTTCCTTTTTTTCAATAGCGTAGGGTTTATTCGAAAAGTCAGACACCGATGCCCCAGCTTCTTGGGCAATGACCAAGCCTGCAGCTGTATCCCAAGGCGCTAGATCTTGTTCCCAGAAACCCTCAAATCGGCCACAGGCCACATAGCATAGGTCTAGAGCGGCAGAGCCTAAACGGCGAACGCCTTGGGCGGCCAAGAGGCATCGCCGAAAACGTTCCATCAGGGGATGGATGACAGGCCTTAATTCATAGGGGAATCCTGTGACCAGCAAGCTTTCGCTTAGGGGTTGGGTACTGGAAACATGGATAGGCTGGTCATTGAGAGTGGCGCCGTGGCCCCTCATCCCCAAAAAGAGCTCTTCAGAGACCGGATTCAAGACCAGCCCAAAGAGAAGCTTTCCCTCATGAGCGAAAGCCACGGAGAGACAGAATTCAGGCAGGCCATGGGCATAATTCGTGGTGCCGTCCAAGGGGTCTATGATCCATTCGTGAGAGTCACTGCCCAGTGTGATGCCGCTTTCCTCGGCAAGGACCGTATGCTCAGGGAACGCCAAGCGAATCAGATGGATAATCGCCTGCTCAGAGGCCAAGTCGGCCTCAGTGACCAGGTTGATGGCCCCCTTTTTCTCTATGGTGTGCCTTTTGCCCCAATAGTGACGAAGAATATCGCCGGCTCTGGCGGCACTTGCCAGGGCGACGGCCCTAATGCTTTCAAGGTCCACAATTTGACTTCTATCGAATTCTTGCCGTCATGTCAACGTGATATGATCACGGGGCCAGAGAGCGCCGAAATCGATTGACATGTAAACACTTGTTCGATAACTTCTTAAAAATACGTACATTTGTAGCCATCTTGTCATTCTGGAGACGTTTCAAAAGCTCATTTGGAGGACCATTATGAGTTTTTGGGGTACCCATCTGGGCAAGCCTTGAGATGGGTCAAAGAGCTCATATAAATAAGTGAAAAGGAGTTTTTCAAACGTCTCCCTGACTTAAAACCATATTGAGGCGGTTCATGTCTGAAACCCTTGAAGGCCAGCTGGAACGGATTGTCTACTCTAACAATGAGACCCTGTACACGGTGGCCAAGTTAAAGGTGAAGGGGCTGCGAGAGCTTGTGACGGTGGTCGGGAAACTGACCGGGATAACTCCAGGAGAGGTTCTGAGGCTTTCGGGGGCTTGGGAGATCCATCCGAAGTACGGGCAACAGTTCAAAGTGAGCCGTTGGCATGTCAGTTTTCCGTCCAAGGTACAGGGCATTGAGAAGTACCTGGGTTCAGGCCTCATCCCGGGAATCGGCCCCGAGATGGCCAAACGATTGGTGGCGCGATTTGGTGACAAGACCCTCGAGGTCATGGAACATCGGCTGGAAGCTTTCCTTGATGTGCCGGGGATTGGAGAAAAGCGACTCGAGATGATTCGCAAGGC
>JASFPF010000069.1:0-6356 GCA_050116135.1 Deltaproteobacteria bacterium
GTATGTCACAGGGGATAGTGGTTCAAGACGACCGCTCCCTGTGTTTCTATCACGACCATGTTTTCCAGCCTCACGCCCCCCCATTCGGGTATGTAGATGCCGGGTTCAACCGTCGTGACCATACCCAACTCCAAATTCATTGGTCGGATAGGGCTCAAGTGGGGCTTTTCGTGGGTGGCCAGTCCCACCCCGTGTCCCAAGCCATGGCCAAAGCGATTTCCGAACCCCTTGGAAGCAATATAGTCTCGAGCAATCTTGTCTATAGCCTGCGTGCTGATCCCAGGCTTGATGGCTTCAATAGCCATGGCCTGCGCATCTCGGACCACTTGATAGACCGTTTTAAAGCGCGTGTCAGGCTTACCCAAGACGATGGTGCGTGACATGTCTGAACAGTATCCGCCCAATCGGCTACCCCAGTCAAACAGGATGGGTTCTCCTTGTCCCACCGGCCGGTTCGTGGGGATAGCGTGGGGCAAAGCAGCGTTAGGCCCTGAGGCCACAATCGGAGGGAAGGCAATAGATTCTGCCCCCATTTCCCGCAGCCCCTTTTCAATCGACCAAGCCAGATCCTTTTCAGGGATCCCTGGAGACAGGTTCTCACGGATTTTTTCGAAAACCGACTCAGAAACAGCAAGGGATTGCCGTATGGCCTCAATTTCCTGAGGCTCTTTGATCATGCGGAGCCCTTCTACGAGACCTTCGGTGGGGACTAGAGAAGCAGACACCCCTTGTTCTTTCAAATGCTTTTGGAGGCGCTGGAACTGGAGATATGACAGCCGCACACTCTCAAAACCAAGTCGCTCGGTGTGACGTGTCTTCAGGATGTCAGGCAGGGCCTCGGCCAGGCCCTTTTTGTAGCAATGAACCTCAAATTCAGGGGCCTCCGTACGTGCCTGATAGTCATATCGAGAATCAGTGGCCAAGATCTGCTCGTAGGCTGTGATCAACAGGGCGCCGGCAGATTCGTCAAACTGGCCGTCCTCGCCAGTAAACCCACTCAGGTACCGACGGTTTTCCGCCTGGAGGACGAGGAACGTATCCAGTTCTTGGTCTTGGAGCTCGCCCCTTAATTTGGCCAGGCGGTTCCTTATAATCTCTCCCATGGTTTGCGGAAAGTAGCAGAATGGTTTTCACCGTGTCAACCTTGAGCCGCGATTTGCCAGCACAAAAGGGCTTGACAAGGGGCGGATTTTAATAATAATTCCTGCGATCATGTATTCTAAAAGCAAAGACAAGGTTGACATCCTCATTCAACAAGGGGCCACGATCCCCAGTCCTGAGCAGGTTCTGATCGGAGATGAGGTTTCCTTAAACCGTATTGCAGCCAAGGGGGTGGTGGTCTATCCGGGCTGTAAGATCTTTGGTGAAAAGAGCCTGATCATGACCGGTGTCAAGCTGGGCTATGAGGGGCCGGTGACCTTAGAGGATTGTCAGATCGGACGGGATGTGGAATTGAGAGGGGGTTTTTTTCGGCAATCCGTCTTTCTTGAAAGGGCCCATATGGGCGGCGAGGCTCACGTCAGGGAGGGGTGCATCCTGGAGGAGGGGACGTCCGGGGCGCACAGCGTGGGACTGAAGCAGACCATTTTATTTCCTTTTGTGACCCTGGGAAGCCTCATAAACTTTTGCGATTGCCTCATGGCAGGAGGCACCAGCCCGAAGAACCACAGTGAGGTGGGCAGCTCTTACATCCACTTCAACTATTCCACCAATCAGGATAAAGCCACGCCTTCCTTGATCGGCGACGTGCCCCGGGGCGTGATGCTGAATCAACCGCCCATCTTTCTCGGGGGTCAAGGAGGACTCGTCGGGCCCGTGTGTCTGGAATACGGAACGGTGATTGCGGCAGGCGTTGTTTGCCGAAAAGACCTTCGTGAAAGCAACAAGCTGATGCTGGCCCAAGGCCCGTGTCGCCAGTGTGTTGAAGCCCCCCGGCTCATTGCGGATTTCCATCCGGGCGTGTACTGGTTCATGAAGGGGCGAGTGACGAACAACGTCGGCTACATTGCCAATCTCCTGGCTTTGAGACAGTGGTATGTGAAGGTTCGTTCCCTGTTCTTTGGAGCGGATCCCATGAGTGAGTTGCTCTATAGAGGTCTCTTGGATAAGCTCGACATGGCCATCAGGGAGCGCATCGAGCGGTTCAAGGCACTCTCCCAGAAGATGCCTGAATCTGCCAAGAGATATGCAGAGATCATCAAGGAACCGCTGAACGAGAAACTCTTGACACAAAAACAAGAGCTGTTTGAGAGGTGGCAAGACGTGGAGGCTGTTTTTTCAGCCCACCTGGAAGACTCAGGGGATCCTTCCATTTGGGAGCCGTTTCTGGAAGAGCTCACCAGACAGTTCAAAGAAAAAGGGGCTGACTACGTGGCCGTCATCCAAGGGTTGGACAGGACCTGGTCTGCCCATGGGACCAAATGGCTCCAGGGCATTGTGGATGCCGTCAACGGAGCGGCCCTCCAAGTGATGCCGTCTTTCAAGTGCAAATAAGATATAATCTTAAAAATTAATATATTATAGTATATAGTTAAAGTAATATTTTAAGCTTATTTCGGGCAGGAGATATGGGAGAATTATTCGGAACAGATGGCATCAGGGGTATGGCCAATGAATACCCCATCACCCCTGAGATGGCCTTGAAAATAGGGCGGGCAACGGCCCATCTGTTCAAACAAGAGGACCATAAGACACGCATTCTCATCGGCAAAGATACCCGAATATCGGGTGACATGCTTGAGCATGCCCTGATAGCGGGGATCTGTTCTGTGGGAGCTGATGCCCTGTTGGCCGGCGTCTTGCCTACGCCCGGGGTGGCCTTCATGACAAGGAGCATGGCCCTTGATGCCGGTGTCATGATTTCCGCCTCCCATAACCCCTTTCACGACAATGGGATCAAGATTTTCAGCGGCGATGGGTTCAAGCTTTCAGATGACACAGAGCGGGAAATTGAAAACCTCATTCTCCAGAAGAACATGGCTGGGCCCTCCAACACCCTTCGGGCCCTAGGCAGAGCATACCCTGTCACGGATCCTTGTGGGCACTATGTGAGATTCTTGAAACACGAGGTGCCAGAGGACAACATCCTTGAGGGGCTCCATGTGATCCTGGACTGCGCCAATGGGGCCACCTTGCAGGCGGCCCCCTTAACGTTCTCCGAGCTTGGCGCCAAGGTTAAGACCCTATTTGCCGAGGCTGACGGAAGCAATATCAATCTGAACTGTGGGTCCGAACATCTGAAAAGCCTGGCCGATGCTGTCGTCAAGAGCCGTGCGGATGCGGGATTCGCTTTTGACGGCGACGGAGACCGAGTCATTGCCGTGGATGAGAAGGGAGACCGTTTGGGGGGCGACCAGATGCTGGCTATTTGTGCCAAGGTGATGAAAGACGAGGGTCGACTGACCAATAACGTCGTCGTAAGCACGGTCATGAGCAATCTTGGCCTCGGCCGTGCCCTGAAGGGATTGGGGGTTGAGCACGTCATCACCCAGGTGGGAGACCGTCATGTCTTGCAGGGGATGCTGGCCCGGGGGGCATGCATTGGGGGAGAGGATTCCGGGCACATGATATTCCTGGATCACCAGACCACTGGAGATGGGATCATGACCGCCTTGAAGGTCATTGGGGCCATGAGAAGGACCGGTCAACCCCTTTCCGAGCTTTCCAAAATTATGAAGGTCTTTCCTCAATGCTTGATCAACGTGGAAGTGAAGCATAAACCGGCCATAGAAGAGGTGCCTGAGATTGTTGCTGCCGTTGAAGATGCAGAAAAGGCTTTGGGAGAAGAGGGCAGGGTGCTGGTCCGGTATTCGGGCACCCAGCCTATGTGCCGCGTCATGGTGGAAGGACCCAGCCATGAAGAGACAGAAAAGCACTGCGGGGAGATTGCGGCGGTCGTGAGGAAAACACTAGATTAGTCTCAATTGGACGATTTTTTTGTTCGGTTTTTTTGTGGTGAGACCATGTCGACATTGATGAATTACCCATTGGAGAAAATATTTGCAGCGGTTCTCAAGGATGGGGGTGCCTTTGCTGATCTATATCACGAGTTGAGCCAGTCCCATGCCATCGTCTGTGATGATGACAAGATCGAAAAGGTCATGACGGGCACAGATGCTGGTGTGGGTCTTCGAGCCATCAGCGATTTGAAGACTTCCTACGCCTATGGAAACCGCTGCTCTGAGAAAGATATCCTGGCCCTTGCAGCAGACCTGGCCGGGGCCGCCAAGGGCGGTGCGCCTGGGCCAGTGACAAAAGCATATCCCTTGAGGCCCCAGGTAAACCTTCCGGTGAGCCTTCCTCCCGAGGGCATTCCGACGGCCAAGAAGGTCGCTGTTGTTCGCGAAGCCAATGCAGCCGCTCGCGGCATCGATCCTCGTGTTAGGCAAGTAAAGGTCGTTTACAGCGATAAGCATCAAGCCCTTGCCATGGCCAACTCACAAGGGCTCGTGGTGGAAGAAGATCGTACTTATACACTGTTTGCTGTTCAGGTGGTGGCCGCTGAAAAAGACCTCATTCAGACAGGATACGAGCCGGTGGGAGGGCTGATAGGCTTTGAACTGTTCGATGTGGTGGACCCTGTTCAGGTGGCTCAAACAGCGGCACGGCGGGCCATACAGGCCTTGGAGGCCAGAGAGGCCCCCAGGGGGCTGATGCCTGTCATCCTCTCGAGCGAGGCTGGCGGGACCATGATCCATGAGGCCGTGGGGCACGGCTTGGAGGCCGATTTGGCGCTCGAAGGCCTTTCTGTCTATAGCAACCGCATAGGTGAAGCGGTGGCCTCTCCCCTGGTCACTGTGCTGGATGACGCCACGTTGCCGCAAAAGCGGGGCTCCTATGGTTATGATGATGAGGGGGTTCCTGCAGAAAAGACAATCCTCATAGAAAAAGGCATATTAAAGGGGTATCTCTGTGACCGGCTTTATGCCATGAAGTTTGCAGGCATGTCCACGGGAAACGGCCGGCGACAGTCTTATAAGCACCATCCCATTGTGCGCATGTCCAACACGATGATTGCCCCAGGAGACGAGGATCCTGATACCATCCTCCGAAACACCCCAAAAGGCGTGCTGGTCAAAAAGATGGGAGGCGGGCAGGTGAATACGGTAAATGGGGATTTTGTCTTTGAGGTGACTGAGGGGTATCTCATTCGAAACGGCCAAGTAGGCGATCCCATTCGTGGCGCCACCCTTACGGGCAATGGCCCCCAGGTCCTCGAATCGATCGATCGTGTGGGAAATGACCTTGGATTCGCCATTGGCACCTGTGGCAAGGATGGCCAGGGGGTGCCTGTAGGTGATGCTCAGCCCACATTGCGCATCCCTGAGATTGTTGTCGGCGGCACCTCTCAAGAATAAGACTCGCAACGCACCACCGAGACCTCGAGATAACCCCAGCCTGGCAGAAACGCTCATTCCAAAACAAGCCCCTAACGTTTCCAAGATCGAAGTCATCAGCTTGTCTATGTGTATTAAGAAATTTGCTTGACACTTGACACGCCAAATACTATATTCCAAAATAGTTATATATTGGAGATTAAAAATGAAGGATTTTCTCAAGGTGATGAAAGCCCTGTCTGATCCCAATCGGGTTAGAATCGTAAAGATGTTGCAACATAAGACGATGTGTGTATGTGAGATGCAGGCGGCTCTAAAGATAGCCCAGCCAAGCGTATCTAAGCATCTAAGGATACTGGAAGAAGCGGATTTGGTGACCCATCGAAAAGACGGGATGTGGGTCAACTACCAGCTTTCTGATGGCAGTAGCAGTCCATACGTAGCAAACCTCCTAGGAAATCTGAGGCACTGGCTGGAAAATGATCCCGACATAGCTGAAATTGTTAAGAAGCTTGCCCGTATTCGGCGCGAAGATATTTGCCGTAAATAATTTTTGGTTCTTCTCCAATTTATTTGGAGAAGAGGGTCCAAGGATTCAAGGGGTCAAGGATTCAAGGGTTTGTTTTCTAAAGACTTTATCAGCCCTTTCAACATTACTTTCGATTTCGACATATCTCTAAACAGAGTTCGTATGACTTTTGCCAGACTTTCAACACTTTGTAATTCTTTAGCATTTCACTTGAACCCTTGAATCCTTGAACCCTTGTACCCTCTGGGATAGCGCCTGTTCAATTGGAGATAACCCATGTATTTTGCCTTAATGAACTACAACTAATCGGGAGATGATCCTAATTTTTTTGCTGTTTGGAATAGCTAAATAGGCATAGAATTATGAAATTGGCTGAGAACTCCTATTGTGCAGGTAAGGGACATCAGGATGAAAGAGCGAACTAAACTGACACTTATTCTTCTCGCTTTCATTGGCGCGTATTCCATTCCTTGGGATCATGCAAGAATCCG
>JASFPF010000070.1:0-6354 GCA_050116135.1 Deltaproteobacteria bacterium
TACATCCCCGAGCGGAGGCCGCCTGAAAAGCTTTCGTATTAGTCATTACCTCCATTGCCTTTTCTGTGAACAGCACGCTTTGCCCTTGACAGCCAGGACATGATTCTGGTACAGGGCTACAGGAACATCTTGACTATACAACAATTTTTCTGCTTTCTGAAGGGGGACGCCTGACCTGAAGGGCTTGGAGCTTCACATACCTTTTTGATGGATAGCCTCACGAAAGGAGAAGAGACATGGCAAGCAAGATTTTAGTCGCGGTTGATGAATCAACAAACTCCATGAGGGCGGTTAAGTATGTAGCAAAAGGCATGAATTCGGCTGCCACAGTTACGCTATTCAGTGTCTTGCCGGACGCCACCGCAGCCTGTGGGCTGGATAGCCCCACCCTTACGCCGCTATTTAGAAAGAGTAGACAGGCATTTTGTGCGATTGAAGACACCAAGAAGGATACGGTTAAAGAGTTCATGCAAAAGGCCAAGAAGGTTTTGGTAGAGGGTGGGTTTGCTTCGAAGAATGTGGCCATCAAGATTCGAAAAAAGAAGGCGGGTATAGCCAGAGATGTGCTGAAAGAAGCCGAGCGAGGCAAATACGATACCTTGGTTATCGGAAGGCGAGGCCTCTCAGGTGTCAAGCAGTTTGTCTTGGGCAGCGTTTCCAATAAAATTGTCAAATTTGCCAAGAAAGCGTCTGTCGTTGTCGTAGACTAAACAATAACGGCTTTTGGCAAGAGGTTGAATTTTCAACATATCTTTGGTGCCCGGGCACCCTAAGGCCTTGCTTTCCCATTTTACTAATGCTACGATTTTTGCACGTTTCTTACCACTGTTAGGTTTGATGGTTTCGTAAAAAGTCCGCATTAGACGGCAAAGTAAAAAGCTCCAAATTCATTGCGCACACCTCTTTTAGAGCCGTGAGGCGCAATCCTGAGGAACGAGGGGTACTTATAGTGCGTCGCAGTGACGAAAGATGCAGCGCAACGCAGAAGTTGTCCTTTTTCCGCTCGTGTCTTACCTAGAGGTTTCGCTAAAGGCCAATTTTGTTCACTCAGTGAGCATTTTGGGCGAACATGAAACGTCCAGCCAAAATTCTAAAAGTCGGGCTAACGCCCTCAAATTCCGGCCTGCTAGGCGGGAAACATCTCAAGAGCTTTTCTCCCAAGATGCTCAAAATCGTTTACATTACTTTCCCAAACGAGGGGATTAAAGATAAAGAGAAAAATTGCAGGAGATGACGGATCTGATTCGTGTTCTCGTGATGATAATGATAATCTCGCCCCTTTAATGGATCCTGGATTGAGTGGAGTTACTATGACAAGAATCCCGTTATCGGTGATGCATGTAATTGACGTGGACTAACATTCAGACTCCTCTTCCTCTCGTCGTTTCTTCGTAGCATCTTTATGCGGGACGCAGCTGAGCATGAGATCAGCTCGTTGACGAACTTTTGTACAATAGGAGATATGCTATGTCCACTTCACCAGAAGAGGTCAGTGAACAGGAAGATGAGGTTCAAAAGCGTTCGGAAGAAGTCCTTTCTTCTGAAAGGCGCGAGGATATTTGGGCCATTGTAATAGCGGCAATAATTCTTCTATTGTCTTACATAATGCCGGAAAGTATCTATCATTTCTTTAAGAGGACCTTATTCTTGTTCTAGCGTAGTATTCTTGATTGGAAATAATAAGGAGGGCATTCATGTCAACAATAAGAGCAATGTTCGCGCCTGATTTTCCGAAATACATTCCGGGCCTTCTATTTTGCGCCCTATTTGCATTTGCCGTGATGAATATTGATCACTTATTGGCCAAATATCACAAGGCGGATGCTGCGTCGCTCAATATTTCAAGATTGGAGAAGAAAATTGAAGAATTCAACTCCAGTGGCACTGATTCAGGGGAAATTGAAACCCTGCATGCAAAAGTAAAAAAGCACCAAAAAGCGCTGGCGGCAGTAAGCGGCAAGGTTGGAGACAGGTGGTCATGGGCCACATTTCTCTATGTGACCTGTCAGTTCAAGTATGTGGCCATGCTTCTAATCGGAGGAATCCTTATCAGAAACACCGTGGGGGTCCACAGATTCTTCTTGCCGGGCATAGGTATAGCAAGGCCTTTAATCAAACCGGGAATTATCATATTAGGCGTCCACTACATCTGGTCCGACGTACTGAAGGTAGGTGGGGTTGGGCTTGCACTTACCGCGGTATTCATATTTGGGACCGCGATAATAGTCATGTATCTCAGCAGGAAGTTCGGCGTTCCGGACGGATTAGGAGGCATCATGGGAGCCGGCACTGGAATTTGCGGTGTATCCGCCATAATTGCAACTGCCCCAGTGGTCAAAGCCGAGCCAAGGGATATGGCCTATTCCATAGGGACTATTTTATTATTTGGGACCCTTATGTTGTTTGTAATGCCGTATTTGGGTCGGATTCTGCATGTATCTCAACCCCAGTTCGGCGCCTGGGATGCAATAGCCATACTAAACACGGCCCAACTTATTGCGGCAGCTGAATGGTACGGAGAACAGGCAAGAGATACTGCCGTATTGATAAATGCGGCCCGCATCATGCTTATACCATTTATTGTCTTATATGCTGTTTGGTTTTACGGTCTGAAAGATGAGGCCGGACAGTCTGCGGGTGTTTGGGCCACTATAAAGAATAAGTTTCCTGTATTTATCTTAGGCTTTTTTGCCCTTGTAATGTTAAATAGCATTCACATCCCTGCCTTGGGGGGACCGAAAATGGAGGGAACGCCTTTCTGGGCCATGAATGCGGTTTATAAGTGGTTTTTTGCCATAGGATTTGCCGGGATAGGCCTTTCCATCAGCATTGATGATATGAAAAAGGCGGGAGGATCAGCGTTTATCATTGGCAGCGGAGCTGCCACCGCTAAGATGGTTTTGGGATTAATAGCGGTTCTAATCATCGGGGCAAAATTGCTCACAGTAACAGGCGGCCACTGATTCGAAAGTAATGACGCTGTGGTTAGGACAAAGACAGAGCTTCCCAGGACGATACTGATATGTGTCGATGGAGAGAGTCATACTGATAAGGCCATAGCGTGGACTCTCAACTTTGCCGAAATGACAGGCGCTGAGCTGACGGCCCTTCATGTCCGCGATACGTATCTCAAACAGTTTTACAATGAGATTTATGCCCAGGGTCGCCGGGAATATCTTGACTATGTAGATCAAGAGACCTTGAGACATTCAATCAAGGCATTCTCTCGATTTAGCCAAAAGGCTGAAGAAAGAGGGGTGGAACATACTAAACTAGTAAGAACAGGTAAACCATTGGAAGAGATCATGAAGGAGTTTGGCAAGGGCTCTTATGACCTTCTAGTGGTTGGTGGAAAGCCCCTGAAAGGAATGGGGGGCTTTAAGTCCGGAAACCTGCCTGCCAAGCTTGCTTCAAAAATTAAAAAAGGGGCCATCCTTATAATAAGGATGTGCTGATTCCATCCCATCTTGTTGATACTGCGCCCTGCCTGAGCGGTTAGCTGCCCCATATCGTTCAGGCAAAGTGCCCATACTACACTCTACCATTTGGTCTCGTAGTAGCAAAGCTGAATCTTGGGCAGTGTCACTGCATTGAAGGGTTGTTTTCGGAAGATATTTACTCACAACAGTGATGCCCTGAGTAGACATCGTTCCTTGCAATCCAATTTTTCCCATCATGGCTCACGATGAATTCGAGCACAATGATATCCCCCATTATGCCCCCAGCCTCTTATAACATTGCACGCAGAATTTGGGCATCTCCAACCGAATCTGCTCAGATTTTCTCGGCATGGCAGGATCAAAGAGATCTCTGAATCTGTCGTATTCCTTCTTGTTCCAGATCCGGGTTAAGGTCTCGTTTCTTATGTTACCAAAGGGCATTCCTCTTAACGGAACGCATTCCTCTTTAAAGGTGTAACAAGGGCCTTTACCGACCTCGTGATTTTCACACAGAACCGGATCGGTGAAAACGCACGGGACGACGTCCCCTTCAACACTGATCACGCAGGCATGGCGGACATTCTCGCGGCAGTGTGTGCAGTGCTCATCAAGGCCAGGGCCGTGATAGTCGAAGACGATATTTTCACAGGCGGCTCGGTCTTTGATCTCTTCCAGCGCGACGCGATAATGGTCCATACGCCCTGTATCGTTGAAGATCGCCTCTGAGGAGAGTCTAGGATCAATAATGAGGGTGAGATTGCTGGCTACAATCTGCTTTGCCCCGACCGATTTGGCAAAGGCCACAATATGCTCGAGTTCATGAAAATTGGACGTGAGCATGAGATAGGCAAGATGCACGGCAGGAACCTGGGTCTTTTTTTCACGCTTTATTTTCCGCAGTTGGTCAAGGTGGGAGACGATCTCATTCAAACGGGTCCCCTTGCGGATCTCATCGTGGGTCGCTGCGGACGTGCCCGCAAGGCTCACACCAAGGATATCCAACTCCAAGTCAACCAGTTTTTGCATGGTATCTTCACTCAGCAGCATGCCGTTTGTGGTGAACCCCACGTGTTTTCCTCGATCCTTGCAGATTCGGACCATTTCAAAGAAGTCATGATGGAGAAGGGGTTCTCCCCATCCTTGTAAGTAAACCAAGTCTGTATATTTGAGGAAGGGGAGCAATTCATGAAACAGCTCTATGGGCATGTGTTTGTTTGCCCAACGGTTCCTCATGATGGTGTGGGGGCAATAGACACACGCTGCATTGCAGTGGGTCGTGACTTCGACTTGGACCCAGTCCAGGGCTGGGCTGCTGATCTTGTCCAGCTGTGTTTTGACCCACTGAAGCATCTCAAATATCTTGCTGGGCACCAATGATGGCGGAGGGAATCGAATATCAGCTCGGTCGAAAGGCCTCAGTGGTGCCCAGCATCTGAGTGGCCACCTGAAATCACGTATATCCCTTCTGCCTCAGTAGTGTTTTCTAGCCAGCAAGTTTCATCCCCTCTCAGGTGAATAGCCTGGCCCTCTTTGATGACTGCCGAGAAGTGGCCGGTGAGGATGAAATTGCTCCTTACTGCCAGGAAGAGTTCTTCATGGCCTTTGCCGGGCTTCAACTTGCGGCCCTTTTCATTCGGTTTCATCACGCCGTAAATCAAATAACATGCATGGCTTCCTGTCTGTTCAGCACCCAGGATGTACTCACCGGAATCGCCCACCTTCCCCTTTACATCAAAAATCGTCATGTGATGCCTCCATTCAGGGTATGTTGGTCGGCACCGGGCCTTTTCTCAAGAAAAGATTGCCCTGCAGCCCTGGCGCCAGACTGAGCAAGCCCTTAGATGGGTCAAAGAGCTCATACGAATAAGTGAAAAAGAGTTTTTCAAAGGGCTCTTAGCTTGAGTCTTACTACAGAGGGGCCATCCTGTCCACGAAGAGGTTGGCTTTGACAGGTCTTTGGGGGTGATCTATAAGGGGCGCAGGAGGAGAAAATGTCGGCTTGTATTCTGACATTTCTAGTCTTTGCAGCAGGCCTTTTCGTTTGCAAGCTGTTATACGTGTTCGCCACAGCAGGGGCCCTTCCCATGACCCAGGGGGCCGTGTTTACCTCAACGGCTGCTGTGAGGATAAAGTCCTTTCTGGACGCCGTCCCCATGAATGACACAGAATTGCTTGTTGACCTGGGCTGTGGCGACGGGAGGGTCCTGCGGGGAGCCCAAAGGCGTTACGGCGTCAGGGCCTTGGGTTTTGAGGTGAACGCCTTGGCCTTTTGCGTTGCCCGAATCCTGACTCTTCCAATGAAGGGTGTTCAGGTCAGATGCAAAAACTTCTGGTCCGAGAATCTCAGGGACGCTGATGTAGTCTTCTGCTACTTATTCCCCGATGTCATGAGACGCTTGGCCGCAAAGCTGGAAAAGGAGCTTCGACCCGGGGCCCGAGTGGTCTCCTGCAACTTTCCCGTTCCAGGATGGAACCCTGTCAGGGTTGTTCGTCCAGAGTCAGCCTGCCATAGCGACCCTATCTATGTCTATCGCCTGCCAGACTCATGCCCATCCCACGAAATCATCAGCGGGTAAATCCCTTGACCCATGGTCTCGGAGTTGGAGAAAAACCCTCAGTCATCATTGATTGTTCTTGGCACCGTAAAGCGCACACATGACCGGATCTTTGCCCAGGGGACTTTCCGCTCGAAACCGACAGCCACCTTTACAGTCGGAAAGGTGTGGGCAAGAAGCGCATTCAAGCTCTCTGAGAGGCACGTGACGAACCCGCTTCCAGGAGACCTCAAGGCCTTCCTCCAGGGATCCCAGAGGGCTTTCGTCAAAAAAGCCGCATTTTAGGATCTTTCCTTGAGCCGTGATCGTACACAAATGATACCCGCAGGCAAAGGGCTCGTCTGCACCGTGGTAACTTC
>JASFPF010000071.1:0-6324 GCA_050116135.1 Deltaproteobacteria bacterium
CAAGCTTGTCAACCACCTGGGGGATGTTGGTTTCTCCGTTTCTCACCTTATGGATGGTCAGCTCCAAGAGGGCGAGTTCGGGCAGAAAAGCAGGTAAGCCTAACTCGTCCCTGTGGCGTTCAAGGAGGTTGGGCAGGGTGATTGACTCCGCATTTTCCTCACACAAGGCTAGTATTCGCCCCCAGGTATGCGAATCCACGCGATTTCGGCATTCGGCAAACATTGCCTCAAGCTGTTCTTTGTTCGTTGGGTGCGCCCGGGAGATATTGCACCGATCCTGGGAAGAAAAGGAAGCCATAGCTAGCCGGCCATGTCCGCAAAATCGCAGAACATGGTCCTTGTGGACGAAAGGTTTACTGGATGGGGCGAAGAAGCGGCCATCGCCCAGTCAAGTTTTCTTGTTTTCATTGTTAGTGCCCACGGCACTAGTCCCTAATTTCAGCTGCTCTTGCCGGTGCTACCTGCACCTGTACCACCGCCTCAAGAAGAGGTTCCCGGCGCCTTGTGTTCCTTGCTGGTGCCACCTGCACCAGTCTCGCCACTTCAGCTGCTTTGCTCAGCTGGCGGGTTCTTTTCACAACCAGGAAGAGCGAGGTTGGCGGTGGCCAGTAGGCCAGCAAGACCCAGGCTGCCGAGGATCTTCTTAAGCTGCTTTGCGTCCATCATCCGTCCCCCTTTTCAGTTGATGTTTAAATGCCACCTTGCTTTCCGGGAAAGGAAGACCCGAGCGCACCCAAGTCGCTCTCACGACAGATTTACTCTGCAATAATCTGGTTAAAAAGAAAATGGGGTAAACACTGTATTTCGTCAAGAAAAATACTGTATCTACCGTTGACAGTCCTGTAACCAATCGCCGAGCAGTCCCACCCGTGAAGGGGATGGTGGCATCCCCTATGCCATGTCTCTGCCTGAACATTCGCTCCTTTTATTAGTGCTTGGACTGTGCCGACCTTGACAATCTTTAACTGATAAGGTTATAACGTGTTTAAATCAAATAGGATTGAAGCTCCCTGTAGCAAGCTACAGGGAATCTTCGACCGTAGGGAACGCTGACTTTTTTGGATACGCTCGTGAACCCCGCAGCAAGCTACGGGGAATGCGCTCGCTTTTGCGGTTCAATTAGAAGTGAATAGTTTTCAGTCAGAGGCCCCATAAAAGTGACAAGGCGTCGTGCATTGCCCAAGAAGTTCATGTGCATGGGGCCCTCCGTGTTTTCAGGCGATTGGAGGATAATCCAGTGGCCATAAAGCCGACATATGAAGAATTAGAGCGGAGAGTCACAGAGTTAAAAAGAAAAAGCAATGAACGAAAGCGCATGGAGGAAGCGCTGCGGGAGAGTGAACAACGGTCACATACCGTATTAGATACCATTCAGGCTGGGATTGTCGTCATTGAACCTGAAAGCCGTATTATCGTAGGGGTTAATGCCGCTGCTGCAAGGATGGTTGGTGCTTCTGAACAGCGAATACTGCGAAGTGTATGTCAAGACTACATTTGCCCGGCAGAACGAGGCCGGTGTCCGATCCTAGATCTTGGACAGAACCTCGACAATGCAGAGCAGCTATTATTGACTGCCAGTGGTGGAAAGATACCGATCCTCAAAACAGTGGTTCCTGTGATATTGGCCGGACGAGAGCATCTTCTAGAAAGTTTTGTGGATATCAGCGACCGAAAACGAGCGGAGGAAGAACTGCGAAAGACAAACGAAGAGCTAAAAAACTTCGTCAATATTGTCTCCCATGATTTGAAGAACCCCATCATGTCTATCCATGGATTCTCTTTTCTCCTCCTAAAAAACTACGAAAAAACTCTTGATGAAAAGGCCCTTGGGTACCTTCAGCACATCGAGGCCAGTGCACGACGAATGGGTGCATTGGTCTCGGACCTCTTAAATCTGTCAAGGGTGGAAAGCGTAGCCTCCAGTTTTGGGGGTGCCCACGCCCTTGAGATCGTGACCAAGGTGACCTCGGGCCTCCAAGGCAGACTGGACAAAAAGGCCATAGACCTTGTCGTGGTCAACCACCTTCCAACGATTCACTGTGACCGGAAGCAAATCTATCAAGTTTTCGAGAACTTGCTTGTCAATGCCATCAAGTTCATGGGAGACGCCAAGTATCCAAGGATTGAAATTGGATATCAGGATAACGGAGACTTCCATCAGTTTTATGTCAAGGACAACGGTATTGGCATCGATCCAAAAGACCACCTAAGAATTTTCGAGATGTTTCGTCGCTTACAAGAGATGGAAGATGATGAAGGCACGGGCATTGGGCTTGCGATTGTAGACAGGATTGTCAAGAGTCACGGTGGGAAGGTTTGGGTAGAGTCTGAAAAGGGCAAGGGGGCGACCTTCCATTTTTCCCTGTCTAAGGTCCCTGACCCCAATGGATGACATCGTTGCTAAAGGGAGGATGATATCGTTCATGTCATCATAGGCCGGAATCTGAGCGCCGAAATACTGGATGCCAACTTGTCAATGAGGCCGTCAAGCCAATCCTCTGCATCCCTTAACTCATTTTCCGAATGAAAGCGCGAGGCCAATCCTCGCAAGATGGCGTCATATCTCGATGCGGATCGGCCGATTGCCTCATAGTCTACAGGAGGGATGGAATAAAGGTCATCCTCAAAGAAGTAATGACACAATCCCTTGACGGCCTTGACGCGGAAAGGCCAATAAAGCTTAAGCTCCAGGAATTCTCGAACAGCCTCAAGGCATTTTTCATTGCCCATAACGTCTTGTTTCGTTATTGGCCTCCTGATTTGCCTTTCCACTTCCCCAAAGAATGTACTCAACATCTCCGTTTCTGTAATGACCATTCCATAAACGTACCAGTCCCTTGCCGCTTCGCAGACGATCTCTTTGAAAGCAGCCGGCAGCTTGTAGTGGGACGGACAGAAATAGACACGGCACGCCATCCCCCCATAGAAGCTGAGTCCTCTGAAATCTATCCCCTCGTTTCCATGAGCCATGGGATGCAACAGACAGCCCACCCTGGAACGTTTTCTGCCGATTAATCCTACGTATGGACAGTGATGAAACTGTGGGAAAGGTCTTTTCTGTTGTTCCCTCGCCTCAATATCTTCTTTGAAGGCGAGGATGGAGTCAATCTCTCTTGGAAGGCGAGCAAAGGCCTGTGTGCGGTAGGTCAATATCTCCGTCAGGGCAGCAAAGGACGGAATCGCCACATTGTACAAACCACAGCATGCGCCACATGAAACCTGTTCGTTGACCTGGCAAAGATAGACCGTGCCATGCATATCATTGTCGGTGTTATGCGAGACAGACATTGAAGACCCTGCAGCAAGCTGCAGGGGATCTTCGACCGTTCGGTTCAAAAGGGTCTTCTTCGGGGTAGTCATAGGGAGCAAATGTAAACGGGCTGTCACCCAAAGCTTTTTTCGATGCTCAAATTATCCAGGTACCTCAATCAAGTCAACAGGAAAAGGCCTGTCGCCAAAGCCCCTTTTCACTGCCTCCGAACCGCTCAAAGGCATTCCTGTTTGAGCAACAGCCTGCAGAAACTCACCCCAGGGGAGAGGGAGATTAGAGGGTTGCACAAAGCGTCTGAGGATTGTATCAAGTCCATTGAGATAGTTGGAGCCGCCATCAATGGTTACCGAGCAAACGAGATTTACTTTTCACGAAACCGTCACAGTTCAGAAGATGGGAAGACGTCCACCAGCCGCTACGACAATTCCTAAACTTTTTTGTCTCATAGCGTGCATATGCCTGCCATGTATCACCTTGGCTGAATCTCCTGACCCCTATGTCCTGGCGCGCCAGCGGATGGTTGTAAACCAGCTCAAGGCCCGGGATATCACCCATCCCAAAGTCTTGAAGGTCATGGGGATGGTTAGGCGGCACCTTTTTGTCAGCCCTCGTCTTACCTCTCAGGCCTACAGCGATCATCCTCTGCCTATCGCGGAGGGGCAAACCATCTCCCAACCTTATATCGTGGCACTGATGACGCAAATTCTGGACGTTCAACCCGGAGAAAAGGTCCTTGAAATCGGCACCGGTTCAGGTTACCAGGCCGCAGTGCTGAGCCATTTTACGGACCAGGTGTGGAGCATTGAAATCAGAAAGGCTTTGGCTCAAAGCGCCTCAAGGCGCCTCGAGACCCTTGGGTACAACGGTGTCAGGGTGAGGCACGGGGATGGATATTTTGGATGGCCCGAATATGCCCCCTTTGACGCCATTATGATGACCGCTGCAGCCAACCATGTCCCCCCGCCCCTCCTCGACCAACTCAAGATGGGCGGCCGGCTTCTCCTTCCTCTTGGAAGCACCACCTACTATCAAACCCTTACCAAGATCACCAAGACCCCGAAAGGCAAGGACGTTGAACATTTGTTAGGGGTGGTCTTTGTGCCCATGGTGGGCAAGGTTCTGGACAAGTAAGACCGCCACGGCCAAGCTGTAAGCCAGAGCAGCGAGGCATAAGACCATAGTGAATCCATAGCTGACAGCCAGCACGGCAGCCAGGACAGCCCCGGCCACTGAGGCACAGCCATTCACAGACCAGGCCCAAGGTACGGCACCGTCAAAGTACAGCCCCAGGGTCCGTATCCCCGCGGGAAAAAACATCCCCATCATGAATCCCAACGGCAAGATGAGAAAAAAGGTGGCCCCATAGCGCATCCAAGAAGGCCATCCGATAGCAAGGCCGAGCAGTCTATCCAGCCACAAGGCATAGGCAAGGATGAAGGCGGGGCTGAGGACCAGGGCCACAGGTCTTCTTAGGAATTGCCTGGAATAATAGCTACCCAGGGCCGAGGCGAACAGCACAGAGAAGAGGACGACGGAAAAGGCGTATGCCGGTCTGGCCAAAAACAGGATAAAACGTTGGATCAAGCAGATTTCAGCAAGCATAAAGGCAATCCCAATGAGCCCAAAGTACAGCAAGAACCAGGACGAAGAGGCCCGGCCAGCCTTTTTGAGCGGCAGGGCAATGAGAACAAGACCGATCACCAAAGCCTGAAAGAAGATGAGATGAACCAAATAACCGCCCTCCAGAAATAATTGCCATTTATTGCCCGCCGCACGGTACAGTGGAACGATCTTGTCCAGCCTGAAGTTGTGATAGAAAAAAGGCCGGTCATCTGTCAGCGGGCGCACATCAAAAAGGTATGTTTTGTAGAAAGCCTCTCTCTTGTCGGGGGTCAGGACCTTTTGAAGCATGTCGTAATAAAGGGGTCTGGGAAAACGGTTATATCGGTTGGCCTCGGCCCTGGTCATCTTCGGATAATAAACAAGATCAAAACGACGTCCACGGCAAAACGCCTTCATCCGGCGGATGTCCTCTTGTTCGAAGGGGCTTTTTTTCACCACCAGGGTGAAGCCCCCCCAACTCCTGATGGCACCAAGATGCCTTTCCGGATGGCTCACACCCATGGCCTCAAGGGCTTCACGGGCCAAACCGACCAACCTGATCTCGTGTCGAGGTGGCGGCAGGAGGTACTGCGTGACCGCCAAGATCCCTCCAGGCTTCAGGGCGCCAAGATACGTCTTAAATGCCTCCACGGTGAGGGTGTAGTCTTCAGAGAGACCGTAAAGACCAGAGGAAACCGCACCTTGACTGTCAGTGAGGGGAAGTTGGATCACATCGAAGGCCATGGGCGCTCTAAGGAGAAAGCTCCTGGCCTGTTCCTGAACAGGTCTGGCGTATTTCTCATAGAGATGGCCGCTGAAACCACCAAGGGAAGTTTTCATCGCATGAAGTACAAGAGGACTGGCATGGGTAGTCATGATGTTCCTTGCGCCATGGTAATGGGCCATGAGAACATCAAGCCCTCCCATGGGTTCCATCACCAGGACGTCCCTGGGTTCTACGACCACGTAAGCCAAAGCTGCGGGCAAAAAGTCAGCAAATATGAGATCCTCTGTGTCGCCCGTAAACTGAGTGGCAGCATTCAGGTTTCCTGCATCGACGCAAAGGCCTATCTGGTCTGGCAGCCTGCCCTGAAATTCGAGGCTCAGCCCGGGGGCAAATCGAACCCCGCCACTTTCGATGATGTCCAGCCGGCTGGCACCGTCCCACCGCGTCTCCAAGAGGCGGGCACCTGGATACCTCAGGGCCACCATGGAGGCCTTGTAGGGAGAAATATGAAGCCTCACCATCCCAGGCTTTGCGGCCATGAATAGACACAACAACCCAAGCCATACCCCCCGGGCCAGATTCATTTTCCATCCCTTGGCCCAGAAGGCGAGAGAGGCCATCCCAGCCATGACTGAAACCGTGACAACGGCCCCGGCTTCTCCCACTTGGGCATGGAGCCACAAGGTCCCCAGGCATCCTAACCCTGCACCTACCAGGTCCCAGG
>JASFPF010000072.1:0-6315 GCA_050116135.1 Deltaproteobacteria bacterium
AAAATGAGCGGCGCCACCGTCTACAAGATCGTCCCGGGTCACTGAGGTGACGACCACATAGCTTAATCCTAGGCGTTGTGCAGCTTCAGCCACCCTTGCCGGTTCGCCGGGATCAGGCGGGCCTGTTGGTCGGTGCCCCACCGCGCAGAAAAGGCAGTTGCGGGTGCAACGGGCCCCCATAATCAGGAAAGTCGCCGTCCGTCGGGCAAAACACTCCCATTGGTTGGGGCATTTGGCTTCCTGGCAGACGGTATGAAGCCGGGTTTTCTTCAGGAGGGTCCTGACTTTTTCATGTTTGCTCCCTGTGGGCAGGCTCCGCTTTAACCAGTGGGGTTTTCGGGCGTGGATTTTCGATTCCTGCTGTTGCATCATCATGGCCTCAAGCCATATTGCCACATGGCCGTAATCCTTCTAGATGACTCTGTAGTTCCCGCAAGCCAGTCATCAAAAGCTCAACGCTGAAGACCGCTTCGAGGTGCTCTTTCACGCTCCGGCGTACTTGATTCATGGGGACTTTTCGGCAAAGCTCTTGCTCCATGGATGTCATCCTCGTGTCCTGAAGACCGCAGGGGTTTATCCAACCAAAAGGCTTCAGTGAAAGATTGACGTTGAGCGCCATGCCGTGGAAGGCAATGCCTCGGCGAATAGCGATGCCTACACTTCCCAGTTTGTTGTTGCCCACCCAGACGCCCCTGTTCATGGGATGTCTTATGGCCTTAATCCCCCAGTCGGCAGCAGTTCGTATCATGACTTCTTCAAGGTTTTCAATGTAATCGACCACGGGTAGCCTGGCCCCGTGCAGATCAATGATGGGATAAACGACGAGCTGGCCCGGTCCGTGAAAAGTAATGTCGCCGCCCCTTTCCACCTGAATGACTGGAACCCCTGCTTTTTTTAGAAAGTTTTCTGAAACCGTTAGGTTGTTCAACCCACCCCGGCTACCCAGAGTAAAAATAGGGGGGTGTTCCAACAACAAGATAACATTGGTATCAATAATTCTGTCTTTCCTAGCAGTAACAAGACGCCCCTGGAGATTCCACGCTTCCCCGTAATCCATGGCCGGGATATCAATGCAGAGACATCTTTTCTCTTTGGAGTCACGCATCAGAACACAAAAATGCCAACACAGTCTTATTGAACCATTCTGGAGCCTCGGCGGCAATGGAATGGCCGATTCCCATGATGTGCTCATGTTGTCCACGGCAAAGCCCTGCAAGCTCACGAGCGCCTTCTTCTGTCACCAGCGGGTCATCGGAGGCCGATATAATGAGGCAGGAAGCATGGACGTTTCCTACGCTCTGAGCAAGGGGTGGATAGGCCGTCATGGCCTCAAGCTGGGCGATGAGGCCCTCCTCGGTGTTTCTTGCCACGATGGCTTTTACTATAGAGTCCAGGATTCTTTCTTTTTGCCTGAGAAAAACTTCCCCAAAAACAAGGGGAAGAGAAACCCATACCATAGCTTCCAGCCCAGACCGCTTCAGTACTTTCAGCCATGATCTCACAATGAGTCTGGCTCGACAGGTGGCTTCTGCACTGACACTGCACAACACAAGGCGAGCAATACGTTGAGGGGAAATCGAAGCAAAGGCAAGGGCAACCCTGGCCCCATGGCTTAGCCCCACAAGATGTGCCTTTTCAATTCCAAGATGATTCAGTAATGCAGAAAGGTCTGCCGCATGACCTTCCAGTGTCAGTCTTTCTCGCCCCGAGTCGCTTTGTCCTTGGGCTCTAGCATCGTACCTAAGCACCTGGAAGTGTTCTGTAAGGGCATGGGCATGGGGTTTCCAATAGAGTGTGTCCTGCAAGGTGCCGTTTAGAAAAACAACGACCGGCTTTGATGAAGCCAACCCCTTAATTTCGTAGTAAAGGCGGCAACCGTCTATGGTTGTGAAATAGGGCATTATGTCCCATGGATGTCAGCCCGCCAGACACGGCTTCCGCGCTGCACTTGTCTCATCCAGTCTTCTTACTTTGCAGTTTTTCGGTGCTTCATGAAGCACGTCCGGGTCTTGGCTGGCCTCATCAACAATGGCTCTAAGGGCTTCGATAAACTGGTCCAGATCCTCTTTGGACTCTGTCTCAGTCGGTTCGATCATGATGGCCCCGTGGACGACCAGGGGGAAATAAACGGTGGGCGGATGAAACCCGAAATCCATAAGCCGCTTGGCCATGTCCAGAGTCGTGACTTTTTTAGCTTTTTGATTCTCATCTGAAAAAACACATTCATGCATGCACGGCCTATCATAGGGAAGGCGCAACACTTCCTTTAATCTTTCCTTGATATAGTTGGCGTTCAAAACAGCAAGCTGACTGGCCTTCTTCAGATTTTTTGGTCCCATGCTACGAATATAACTGTATGCCTTTATCATGACACCGACATTTCCATGAAAGGCCGCGATCTTGCCTACGGATTCAGGATAGTCCTCTGAAAGCATGTATTGGCCGTCTTTTTCCACCACACGCGGGATAGGCAGAAAGGGTTCAAGGGCTTTCTTGACACACACCGGACCCGAACCGGGTCCTCCACCCCCGTGGGGTGTTGAAAAGGTCTTGTGGAGGTTCAGGTGCATGATATCAACACCGATGTGCCCCATTTTTACCACGCCCATCATGGCGTTCATGTTCGCGCCATCACAATAGACCAGCCCGCCCTTTGCATGGACGATTTCCGCTATTTTTCGGCCGTTTTCCTCAAAAAAACCCAGAGTGTTTGGATTGGTGACCATAATACCGGCGGTGTCTTCGTCCATCACCTCTGCGATAGCCTCTACAGAAAGGATCCCCTGCTCATTGGATGTCACGGGCACAGGACGGTACCCGCAGAGGGCTATACTGGCGGGGTTGGTTCCGTGCGCTGTGTCCGGCACGATGATCTTTGAACGCTGCGCCCCCTTGCTTTTGTGAAAGGCATGTACAATAAGAATGCCGGTAAACTCTCCATGGGCCCCGGCCGCAGGTTGAAGCGTGGTCGCGTCCATACCACTGATTTCCGAAAGATATTGCTCAAGTTCAAACATCATCTTGAGCACTCCTTGAGACAGGGTGGCCGGAAGGAGGGGGTGAGCCCCGGTAAAGCCTGGCAGGCCCGCCTGTCTTTCATTGGTCTTGGGACTGTACTTCATGGTGCATGAACCTAAGGGGTACATGCCCGTGTCCACCCCGAAATTCCACTGAGACAGTCTGGTGTAATGACGCACCACGTCCATTTCGCTCAAATCCGGAAAGTCGGGGCCTTCGCCCAGCATGTCGTCATTGATGGGGAAAGATTCAATGTCACGTCTGGGAAGAGAAAATCCGCACCGTCCCTTTTTCCCTTTTTCCCAAAGGAGCGGTTCATTGAGTATCAACCCTGTGGTGCCCAAGCGTTCTTTCATGATGCAACCTCCTTGACCAGGGCATCCATGTCATTCTTGGATCTGGTTTCAGTCACACACAAAAGGTAGTGGTTTGCAAGTTCAGGATAGTAGGGAGCCAGAGACAGGCCTGCCACGATCCTTTTTTCCAGAAGACGTTCGTGGGTAGCGGCAAACCCTGTGGGGAATTCCACCACGAATTCATTGAACGTAGGGCTGTCAAAGCTCACTTGACAGCCGGCCTTTTCCAGCTCTCTTTTGAGATACTCGGCCTTGTCATAGTTGAGACGGGCCAGTTCCCGCATGCCAGAACCGCCGACAGAGGCCATATACATGGCAGCCGCCAGGGCACAGAGGCTGTTGTTGGTGCAGATGTTGGAGGTGGCCTTTTCCCGGCGAATATGCTGCTCCCTGGTAGCAAGGGTCAGCACAAAGCCTCTCTTGCCTTCCAGGTCTGTGGTTTGGCCAACCAGGCGACCGGGCAAGCTTCGCATGTACTTCTTGTGGCTGGCAAGGATCCCAAGACCAGGCCCCCCGAAGGAACGGGGAATCCCGAGGCTCTGACCCTCTCCACAGACGATGTCAGCATCTTGACTGCCGGGGTTTTTCAGGACTCCATAAGCCAGGGCTTCTGTAAAGGAAACGACAAAAAGGGCCTCTTTCTCATGGACTTTTTTCCCAATCGCCTGGAGGTTTTCAATGCATCCGAAAAAATTGGGGGACTGAACCGCAACGGCAGCAAGATCATCCATTGCATCAAGCGCAGCAAGATCGGTCTTGCCGTTTTTGAGGTAGCCAAATTCTTCAACTTCGCAGCCGGTAGGCTCAAAATAGGTTTGAACCACACGACGATATAGGGGATGAATGAGGCTTGAAATGGCCACCTTCCTTCGTTTTGTGACCCGGACCGCCATGAGGAGGGATTCGGCCAGCGCCGTGGCGCCATCATAGTGGGATGCGGTAGCTATTTCCATGCCTACGAGCCGGGCGGCCAGGGTTTGATACTCATAAATGGCCTGGAGGGTGCCCTGGCTCATTTCTGGCTGGTAAGGGGTGTAGGACGTCACAAACTCGGAGCGACTCAAGAGGTGGGATATTGACGCAGGAACGAAATGTTCATAACTGCCTGCTCCCATGAACACTTTGTAGTCAGGGGAGACACCCATGCTGTGGGCAAGAGAGGCCATATGGTCGTTTAGCTCCCATTCGGTCAATGGCTCTGGCAGATTGAGATCGCCCTTAAAACGGCAATCCTCGGGGATTGTCGAAAAAAGGTGGTCAAGGTTCTCAATCCCCACAGCCTTGAGCATTGAAGCTATGTCTTCACGGGTATGGGGTAGATACGGCATTTACTCCGCTCCTTTCAGCTTCTCAAGGCAAGCGGCGCTGGTCATCAGCGTATCCATCTCAGACCGATCTCTTGGGTTGACCTCGACAAACCAACCATCGCCGTATGGACTTCTGTTCACCAGTTCAGGCGATTCTTCAAGGGCCGAGTTGACGGCAATAATCTCTCCGCCTACCGGAAGATAACATTCGCAGACCGCTTTCACGGATTCCACGGTTGCGAATTCTTCCCCCTGTTTAAAGGTATCCCCTACCTGAGGCAATTCCACGAAAACAATGTCTCCCAGCTGGTCCTGGGCATAGTCGTCAAGGCCTACCCTCACCTTATCGCCCTCGAGCCTGGCCCATTCGTGATCATCTGCGTAGCGAATATCATCGGGCAAATTCAGTTCGTTGATTTCTTTCATGACCATTCCTCCCTCTTTCGTATTACTTAAGATCTTTGAAACGCCTCCCTTGAACCTTCATTTTGCTAAGAACGGGAATGGTCCAGGCTTCTTTGAGCGGTTTAGACAAAGCGAAAAGAGGCATGAACCATATCCCTGTTTTTCAAACCGCTAAACTTTCTATTTTTTCCTCAAAGACAACTTAAGACCCCCAGGGGGCTTAATTCATAAAGGACATAAGCATTCATCACTACATAGCATATATGAATGAAAATACCAGGTTGAAATTCATCGAAAAGATCGATTCACTCTTGAGTTGACGCATGTTCTCAAGGCTGATATTCGACATACTCTCATAAAGGAAAGGAGAGTATGGATGAGCAAACTTCACCGAACCGTTTTCTATGAACAGCACGTGGCCCTCGGTGCCAAGATCGTGGAATTCGCCGGCTGGGAGATGCCCATTTTTTATCCCCCTGGCATTGTGCAGGAGCATCTGGCCACGCGTAAGAGGGCTGGTCTTTTTGATGTTTCCCACATGGGCCGATTCACCGTCCGTGGTGCCGGAGCACTGAAATTTCTCCAGCACGTCTTGACTAATAATGCAGAAGCTCTTGATATCAGAGAGACGGGTGCTCAGTACACGATGATTCCCAACGAAAACGGCGGGGCTGTCGACGATGCTTATCTGTATCGCTTTGTCGAGGAGGAGTATCTCTTGGTGGTCAACGGTGCCAACCGTGAGAAGGACTGGGATTACTTCCAGAGCCTTTTGAAGGATTTCGATGATGTTGAACTCACCGACCAAACCAAAGAGGTCGCCATGCTTGCCTTTCAGGGGCCCCTTTCGCGTCACGTGATGGAAGATATCGTCGAGTCCGGCCCGCTTCCTGAGCCCATGCGAAACGCGGTTAGCATCGTGACGATCTCCGGTGCCAAGGTAAAAGTTGCCCGCACCGGCTATACAGGGGAACCCGTATGTTTTGAACTTTTCGCCGAGCGGGCCGACGGCCCCATGCTGTGGGACCTCATCGTGTCAAAAGGGGTGACACCCATTGGGCTGGGCGCGCGAGACACACTGCGCCTGGAAGCCAACCTGCCCCTCTATGGCCATGAGTTGGGTGAAGACCCCGAGGGTAAGGAAATACCCATCTTTTCCTGCCCCTTGGCAAAGTTTGCTGTTAGCTTCTCGCCCCTGAAAGGAGATTTCTTGGGCCGTGACAGTCTGG
>JASFPF010000073.1:0-6303 GCA_050116135.1 Deltaproteobacteria bacterium
ACAAAGTTGGCACCTTTGCCCTGTGGCAAACAGACGAAGCGTTCCCATGATGAAGGCACTATTGATGTTGCGTAGCGCGTTTACATCCTTGATTGCTAAAATACCCCAGCAGTCTGTTGTTGAGGCTGGCAAGCTGCTGGGGATGGTCGGGTACGTTCTGGATAGACGTCATCACCGCATCGTAAAACGGAACTTGAAATTCATCTATCCGGGATGGCCCCAGGATCGGATACGACGACTCTCCATAGACGTCTTTCAAAACATGGGAATCACCCTTCTGGAAATCTGTCAAATGGCCTGCCTTTCGAGGAAGGATATCCTGCGCAAAGTTCGAATCAGAGGGAGAGGCTATCTAATTAAGGCCATGCAAAGCTCAAAAGGCGTCATCCTGGTTTCAGCCCACTTGGGAAACTGGGAGATGGCTCCTATATTTTTTTCCTGTTACCTTCAGGAGCCTTTGGTACTAGTCGCCAGAGGCATCCAGCCCACAATCCTTAACTCTTGGATTCATAGACTCCGGACCCGCTTCGGAAGTGTTGTCCTAAACAAGCGAGGGGCATTACTCACCATGGCCAGGGTGTTGAGCCAAGGAAAAACGTTAGGGTTGTTGATCGATCAGGGAACCAGGCTGTCAGAAGGGCTTGAGGTAAACTTTATGGGCCGGACCACCACGGCGACACCTTCGGCAGCACTGCTTGCTAACCGATACGATAGCTTAGTCATACCGGCTTTTTGTGTGAGAAAAAAAGAGACAGGGCTCACTCTAATCATAGAACCACCTCTTGTCCTGAAAAAAACAGAAGACCCCCAGGCTGACTTGCAGGTCAACACACAAATCATAACAGATGCTATTGAAAAAGCAGTACAAGCACACCCTGAGCAGTGGTTTTGGTTTCACAAACGGTGGAAACGGCACCATCCTTATCTGTATCCAGAGGATCTGGCCAAGCGGCAACGCCGCAAGGAAAAGAGGAGGGCTCGGTTAGGGCACGGCTAAGTGTTGCAGTTTGCCTGTGAATGTTCCCGGTGTTCCGAAGGGTTGGATTGACTCCAATGCCTATGCGAATCAGGCAAGAACAGGAAAAGTAGATCCTTCATATGAGCCCGTTGGTGGATAGTCAATATCTTCGTTCTGCCGGACGCGCTGTGGCGTTTCCGTTTCGTGTAAAGCTGACATGCCATGGACGGCCTTGTGAGTTGTATTGTACGGAGATGTTACGCGTATTGCCAGGCAAACGCCTGGTGTGTTTTGGTCAATGGTGCGGCGAGCAGGTGGTGGCGAAGTTTTTTCTAAACCCGGAGGGCGGCAAACGCCATTGCAATCGTGAAGAAAGGGGAGTGAGTGCTCTTAGTGCTGCCGGCATTAAAACGCCTGCCCTGTTATGTAAAGGAACGATCACGCCCGATAGGACACCCATCCTGTGCTTTCAAAAAATTGTGGCCGCACAAAATCTTGACGAAGCCTGGCAACAAGCAGCCCATGATAACCAGCGTGGCGAATTTTTACGTCGGGCGTTGGCCGTGATCGCTAAGCAGCACCAGGCTGGCCTGAAACAAGATGACCCCCACCTGGGGAACTTTCTCTTGGCTGAAGAAGGTATTTATACCATTGATGGAGCCGCCGTTGATATTAGACAGATTGGGAAACCTCTCTCGGAAGCAGAGAGCCTGAGAAACCTGGGCTTATTCTTCGCACAACTCTACCCTCGGTTCGACAGCCTAGCTGCCAATGCCTTTGAAATATACGCTCAACAAAGACAATGGCCTTTTGATAAGCACTTGCGTTCTCAGTTGTTGAAAGAGATTTGCAGTCAACGGAACCACAGAAAAAAACGTTATCTTAAAAAAATCTATCGTGAATGCTCGCGCTTTGTGTGCCGAAAAGCTTGGGACTTCTTCCTAGTCTGCGACCGGGCTTTCCACGATACGTCTGCGGTTCGCCTTTTGACTAATCCAGATCCTTTTGTGGACTCTGGTACGATGATCAAGGATGGCAACACCTCCACTGTAGCATTGGTCAACATGGATGGTCAGCGCCTGGTGGTGAAGCGATACAATATCAAGAATCCCTGGCATGCCATTACCCGGGCCTTTCGTCCCAGCCGCGCCTGGATTTCGTGGAGGAACGCCCATCGCTTGATCATTCTGGGAATTCCGACGCCCAAACCGGTTGCGCTCCTTGAAAAGCGATGGGGACCTTTTCGGCGTAAGGCCTATTTTGTGACCGAGTATGTAAATGGCATGGATGTTTATCGTTTGCTGCATTCTGACCTCTCAAAGCAGACCGACGTAGAAGGACTGGTCAAGCAGTTCAAGAAATTGCTCCAGGTTTTGGCCGATGCATCCATCAGCCACGGCGATTTGAAGGCCACGAATTTTATTGTCACGAATCAGGGACTCTTTACGACAGATCTAGATGCTATGTGCGAGCATCGATCCAGACGGCGATATGTCAGAGCATTTAGACAAGACCTTGACCGCTTGAGGCGAAACTGGGCTGCCATGCCGGAAATCGACAAGATGTTTCGCGACCAACTGACACTTATTCAACTATAAGAATGATCATATTGAAGACCCTGCAGCAAGCTGCAGGGAATCTTCGACCGTTCGGTTCAACCAGGAAATAAGACGGAAAAGAACGTGGCACTTATTACCCTCGGCTTATCGGGCGCATTGACACACGATCCATCAGCCGCTTTGTACGTAGACGGCAAATTGGTTGCCGCCGCAGAGGAAGAAAGGTTCATTCGTGACAAGCATGCCAAGAACCAGATGCCTTATGAATCTGCTCTGTTTTGCATGGAATACGCCGGTATTGGACCAAGCGAAGTGGATGTGGTTGCCTTTCCCTACGCACCCATCAGCTTGTTGACACCTGCCCGTTGGCACTATGCAAAGCGCTATTGGTATGCACCTGATCGCGCGCTGACTGCATTGTTTAATGGCAACCGTCGTTATCGTCGTAACGTGCGACGTGTAAAGAAAGTGCTGCAGCGATTGCAGATCGATTGGGATCGGGTGAAGTTTATTCCAGTGGAACACCACCTTGCCCATGCCAGCAGCGCTTATCATCTAAGCGGATTCAAGGAAAAAGCGGCTATACTTGGGATTGACGGAAAAGGGGAATATGCCACGACGTTTTTCGGATATGGAGAAAACGGCAAAATCCATAAGATCAAAGAGTTTTACGATCCCGATTCTTTAGGTGGCCTTTATGGTGCCCTGACCGAGTATCTTGGTTTCGAGATGCTTGACGGGGAATACAAAGTCATGGGGATGGCGCCTTACGGCGATCCTTCTAAATACGACCTTTCGGCTTTGATCGACTTTGATGGAAAGAATATCAAAGTGAACACCCGTTTGGTCAACACAGTGGGCTTGCGTCGCTATAAGGAAACCGGCCTTGGCTTCTACTTCGGCCCAGAGCTCATTGACTGGCTTGGCCCGCGTCGGACCAATGAAAGCGCAGATATGCCCTATATCCACTACGCAGCCAGCTTGCAGCAGCTTTTTGAAGAGATTTCATTGGGGCTCATGGACTACTACTTGGGTGACATTCTACGTGAAACGGGGAAGCTTTGCTTTGCAGGGGGCAGTGCACTTAACGTGAAACTCAACCAGCGGATCTTGGCTCTGCCCCATGTTAAAGAACTCTTTGTTCAGCCTGCAGCAAGCGATGCAGGCACGGCAATCGGGGCGGCATCCTACAGCGCAAGCAACATGGGCATTCAAATAGAAAAACTGGAACACGTTTATCTGGGCCCATCATATACAACCGAGGAATGCATTGCCGCCTGTCATGATCATCCCAGAAAACCCAAGTGGCAGGTCATCGATGACGCAGCGCAAAGGGGGGCGGATATTCTGGCCGCGGGCAATCCCATGGCTTGGTTTCAAGGACGTATGGAATTCGGTCCCCGCGCACTAGGCTGCCGAAGCATCCTGGGTTGCCCCAGCGTGAAAGGTATAGCAGACCGGATTAACGAGCAAATCAAGTATCGCGAGCGCTGGCGTCCCTTTTGTCCCAGTATACTGGACAAGGTGGCAGAAGATATCCTTCAGACGAGTCATCCCGCACCATACATGACATTTACGTTTGATGTGGCTCAGCACTGGAAAAGTCGAATTCCGGAGGTGGTACACGCGGACGGTACGAGTCGGGCACAGGTCGTCACAAAGGAAACAAACCCTCGGTACTACAGATTAATTGAAGCCGTGGAAAAACGAACAGGCCATGCAGTGGTGCTGAACACCTCTCTGAATCGACGCGGTGAGCCGATAGCGTGTTCGCCTGCCGACGCTTTGAATATCTTCTTTGGCTCTGACCTTGAGTATCTCATTATGGAAGATGTGTTAATAACCAAATGAAAGATTTAATATCCTTTTGAAAACCCTTTCCCGAACAACGTGTCCAAAGCGGCGGCCATTTTCGGGAAAGTAACGTCCACAGAATACTCTTCCATGACCCGCTTTCTTCCTGCTTCACCCATTGCCCGCCTTAGATTGGGGTCCCTGACTAGTCTCTGAATAGCAGATTGCCATGCCTCTGGACTATCAGCGTGAAAACCGGTAAATCCGTGTTCCACAATCTGTCTATTGGCACCCACCGGTGATGACACGACAGGCAGGCCAGCAGCCATATACTGCAAGACCTTGAGTCCGCATTTTCCTCGGGTCCAAGGATTATCTGGCATGGGTGCGATACCAATGTGTGAAGACGTTAGGGCCCCCGACTCTTTCTCTTCGCTCCACGGGACGGCAACCGTGTGTAAATACTCTGACGGGAGGTCAAAGTCAGCTACGATTTTCAGGCGAAGCACGGGAAAAGTCTTTGCCAGGGGCTCCAAGGCCGGCAATGCTCCTCTGAGATATTTTTGCGTAGAACTGCTTCCAATCCACACGAGGTCCATGTAGTCTTTTGGCTTTTCTGTCTTAATGGCATATTTCCCAGGCTCCAGTGAGGTCGGTAATATGGTGACAGCCGGGTTATATTGCTGCGCAGTCTCGGCCAAATAAGTATTGCCTGCCCAGATCTGTTGACAGCGACGGGCGATCCGTGCGAATCGATTCTGGCGTGTGCGTGAAGAATAGCCGTCACTTCGGCAGAAGATGGCATCATCCAGGTCAAATATGAGCCGCTTTGCACATAGGTTCAGCAGATAGAAGAAGGTCACGTTGAAAGTTTTTCGTAAAACAATCGCAACATCCGCTCGGACGACCTGCCGGAGAAGCTCGACGCGTGACAGGGGATCATCGTGTGCGGTGATGTGACGAGGATGCCAGCCGCCCATGCGCAGGGTATTGAAATATGCCAGGCTTCGATAGCGTGTCGATGGAGCGTTCTCACCCTTTGAAACAAACAAGATGCTCTTGCAGTTCATGATCTCTCGTAGATGGCAAATATCTCATCGCCCCGACCGCTGACGGTCGCAAGCATCATGTACGGACGAGCCAGCAATCTTAGAAACTTCCGCTTTCTGGAAGGCCGACCTCGGTTTCCGGTAAGGTAGTCCCAGCTATTCAGGATAATTTTGGGTGAGGTGAAAAGCTTTTCGGTAATCAGTCGGAGGCCGTGCCGCTCGGTGAGCATCCGAAGACTTCCCGGGTTGAACAAAACCAAATGGCGGGGTACTTCATTGGCATACCAATATTTTCCGAACCATTGCCGCCCCAAGGCCTGGCTGTTTGGGGTTCTGATCACTAATCGCCCTCCCTTCTTGAGAATGCGGACGATTTCAGCAACGAAGTCGCCTGGGTCGGGCATATGCTCAATCACGTGACGGGCTGAAACCAAGTCAAAGGCGTTGTCTTCAAAAGCCACCTCATGCAAATCGCCGTGGAACACCTTAAGGCCTTCTCTTCGACAGATGTCTACAGCCGTGCTGTTAAATTCCACCCCTTCGAAGTGCCAACCAAGGGCATTCATGGTGCGCATGAATTTGCCATTGCCGCACCCAATGTCTATGGCCCTTCCACTCGGTACGAATGGGATAGCATCGCGATATCTGAAAACCGAAAGCATGGGAGCTAGGAGCCGAAACAGCAACGGCATGTCGAGATGTGAATAGCCATATCTGTGCCGCAATACAGCCCGCCTTGCTTGCCCGCATCGCTTCAGCCGCCCAAGGGGTTTGTAAGCCGCGTAGTCGTCAAGATAAAAGCTGTTGATCTGCACTGGATCGGGCATGGGATGCTGATAAATCAAGCCACAACCACAGCACTGCATATATTCATAAGTCTGGGGCTTGTCGTAAAGCAGATCCCTGCTTTGGAAAGAAAGTCTCCCATGACCACGACAGATGG
>JASFPF010000074.1:0-6233 GCA_050116135.1 Deltaproteobacteria bacterium
GAATGAAGGCCACGCTGGCGGCTGGTTTTCCATTAGAGGGACGCAATATCTTGCCCTGGCCCGCCATCTCTTCCAGGGCCACGTTCGTAATGACATCGGGAAACTTCCCAAAGCCAAGATGCTCGTAACTCGGCTCCTCTTCTGTGGATGCCTCTCCTTCCGCCTCTTTAGCCTCTTCCTGCTTGGGCGCTTCGGCAGCCTCTTCGCCCTCAGCCGGTGGCCCTTCTTCAGCCTCTTGCTTCAACTCCCAAGGCTTCCAGCCGGTGGCCAGAATCACTGCCCCGAATCGCTCTGCGTCGGGGTTTTTCCTGAGAATGGTAGCAGGGGCGTCAGGCGTCGGCTCCCTGCTTGTTGCCGACTCCCCGGCTTCAGCCAGCTTTTCCAGTATTGCCGCCTCTTCCTCCTTGGACATGACATCCCACATGCTTTTGGTCCCGGCAGGCTTAAACGTGACATCATAAAGTCCCGGTTGTCCGGCGATGCGCGCCACCTCTGTGCCTGTGCGGATTTCAATCTTTGGGTGCGCCTCAGCCTCGCTGATAATCCGGCCTATGACAGGCTCCTGGGCATTCTCATAAGGATATTCCCAGGGGGTCTGCTTGCGCATCTTGGCCGCAAATCCCCCAACTTCTGCTTCCTTTTCTATGACGACCGCTTCATAGCCAGTCTTGGCCACCTCCAAGGCCGCACTGAGACCGGTGACGCCACTGCCAAGCACCAAGATCCGCTTATTAATAGGCTCCTCAAGCTGATAGGGCTCCGGCTTCTGAATCTTCTCGGCCTCGGCAATGCCCATGCGCAGATAGCCCTCGGCCATTTCTTGAACCCACTCGTCTACCTGGGGTCCTTCTTCAGGCATGGCGTCTTCCCTAGGCTTGTGGCTCCACACTACGCCCTCTCTCAGATTCACCCTTTCTACGATGGCCGGACGAAAATCAAAGACGTCCCACAGCACGCGTCGCGAACAGGCAGCAATCACAACCGTGTTGACCCCTTCGCTTTCTATGTCATTCTTAATAAGATCAACACCTTCTGGGGAGCACAGGACAGGATGAGTCTTGCAGATCTTTATTTTTGGCGGGACCTTTTTTTCCAGTTTTTCTATATCCAAGGCTTCTCCCAGCCCACAACCTTTGCAGATGTATACGCCTAACTTCTTCTCCATTGGTTACCTCCTACCTGCTCACCAAAGTCTGAATGGCCTTAAGGGCCATGCCAGTGGCATGTTGATTGGATGAAATAACATCTAGGGGTTTTACCGCGCAACCCGTGGCAAACATGCCGCCTTGGGCAAGGTCAGAGATCACAAAGCCGTCCGGGTCGTACTTAAGATCACCTGGCAACTTGGTATCCGCCGTATTCGGAACCATCCCCGTCGCCAGCACGGCCATGTCAACCGTCTCCTGGGTTTTTTCACCCGTCACGGCATTTTCTGCCACAACGGTTATATCTTTGCTGCCCCCATCTTCCTGGACTTCCGCGACTTTGCCCTTGATAAAGAAGATATTTTCATCCTCTTTGATCTTCTTATAAAACTTCTCGTAACGGAATCCCGGCGCCCGGACGTCGATATAGAATATATAGATCTTTGCCTCAGGATACTGCTCCCTCACATAGGTTGCCTGTTTCAATGATGCCATGCAGCATATGTAGGAGCAATACGGCAAGTGATTCTCGTCTCTTGAGCCTGCGCATTGCACAAAGGCGATTCGTGAAATGGGCTTATTATCGGAGGGACGCACGACCCTGCCATCCGTTGGGCCATTGCTGGCGGCAAGGCGTTCCATCATCATGTTGGTAATGACGTTAGGATATTGGAATCCAAGATTGTCTATTTTGGCCGCATCATAGGGTCTCCAGCCTGTTGCCCAGATGATGGCACCCACCTTCAAATTCATGGTCTTGGGTTGCATATCCAGATCAATCGCATCATACTTACAGGCCTCAACACACTTCCTTGCGTCCTCTGTGCCGATAATCTTGGGAGAAATGACGTAACGCATGGGGAAGGCCACCTCATGGGGTAGATAGGCCCCTTTCATCGTAGACATATCAAAATTGAATTCATCAGGGAGCTTCGTTGTGCAAACCTTTTCGCACTCGCCACAGCAAGTGCACTTTTCGTTCACATAGCGGGGATTGAGCTTGATCGTCACATCATAGCTTCCTGGAGATCCTGAAACGCTCTGCACATCGGCCAACGTGAAGTAGTGAATCTTGGGGTTCTCTTTGATTCTTCTGAAATTGATCTCAAGGCCGCATGTCGGAGGACATAGCTTGGGGAAGTAGTGCTTTAGTTGAGCCACCCTACCGCCCAAAGAAGGGTTCTTTTCCACAAGGAAAACCTCATAGCCTACTTCAGCCGCTTCAAGGGCTGCAGTGAGCCCGCTAATACCCCCTCCCACAACCAGAATGCTGCCCGTCTTAATCGGATCTTCGGCTCTTTGTTCTTCTGTCATGCTATTCCTCCGTCGATCTTATAGCCATGCCGAAAAATGCACGCGAAATGGCGAGAAAAAATGCAAATGAGATTAAAAAAATCTCCAGGTGCCGTTTTGCGGCACCTGGAGTCTTCATCTGTTATCCCATAAAAAGGATGGTGCCCCCTAGTCAGGGACGATCTTGTGATAGTCTTTCTTAAACACAGACCACTCTCCGGTCTTGGGATCAAACTTGGAATTGGTGTAGCAGAACCAATTCGCATCATCCGTTCCCGGAAAGTCTGCCCTGTAGTAGAAGCCCGGATAGCGGGACTCCTCCCTGAACAGGATATGCCGGTTGTGGGCCTCAACGGTCCACAGCCGGTGTCTCATCTCGTGGGCCCGCAAGAGTTCATGGAGGTCGCCGGCACCCAGTTTAAAAGAGTCCTCATGCATGACCTGGAACATATCCATGAGCATCTTCAAGTTGGTACCGCTGGTCTGATAGTAGGTGGCCCAGCCGCCGCCGTATTCATTGGTCGCCTTCATCAACCGCATGGAAAAGCCTGAGGGCTTGATGTAATTCGGGTTGATGTCATTGGCTGTGGTGTACTCGTAGTGATCCAGGAAAAGCCTCACCGGTTGCCACAGAAAGTCTACGATCTCCTGTGCAGACTCCGTGGGCGCGGGCGTAAAGTCATTCTCGGCCACATACTTCACCATCGCCTTTGCGGCAATGCGGCCCTCAGCATGGGAGCCTGAGGAGAACTTATGCCCCGAGGCGCCAACCACGTCTCCGGCGATAAAGAGGCCATTGACGGTGGTCATACGGTTATAACCGGTCTTGTAGGACTCGTGGTTCCAGTCTTCCATGGGCCCGCCAGCCCAGACACCGCAGCAGCCTGAATGTGAACCGAGCAGATACGGCTCTGTGGGCATGATCTCTGAGTTCACCTTTTCAGGCTCCACGTTATTGGCGCACCACAGGTTCGCCTGGCCGCACGTCATGTCAAGAAAGTCTTCCCAGGCCTCGGACTCGAGGTGCTTGAGTTCCTTCTTGTCCAGCTCTTTGGCGATATTCTGCAAGGCGGTAGACGTGTCCATGATGATCGGGCCGCGGCCCTCTTTCATCTCTGCCAGCATCACGTGGTTTCTCAGGCACGTGGGCGTCACGGCTGCATGGCCGTATGGTGCATACTTGTCAAGCTCGGCCTTGGTAAAGTCACTGGCCAGATAGTTTTCACCCAAGCCATTGACGCATTTGGCCTTGAACAGCAGGAACCAGGCACCCACCGGGCCGTAGCCGTCCTTGAACCGGGTCGGGGTGAAGCGGTTTTCCATCATGGTCAGCTCGGCACCGGCCTGCATGCAAAGGGTATAGCCGGACCCGGAGTTCCATACCGGAAACCACGCACGTCCCTTGCCCTCACCCTGGGAGCGAGGCATATAAATGTTCACCGCACCGCCGCAGGCAACCATCGTGGCCTTAGACTTGATAATGAACACCTTGTTCTCGCGCACACTAAAGCCGTAACCGCCACAAACGGTGTTCTCCTTGTTGGCATCCAGGAGCAGCTTCGTGATGTAAACTCTCTCGAGGATGTTTTCTTCACCAAGCGCCTTCTTGGCAGCTTCTGCCACGATGCACTTGTAAGATTCCCCGTTGATCATGATCTGCCATTTGCCGGTCCGCACAGGCGCGGCCCCGCTCTTTAACGAGCCGATCTCGACGCCCTTGGCGCCGTCGACGTTTTTGCCCGTTTCTGGGTGCTTTTTCCAGATCGGCAGCCCCCACTCTTCAAAGAGATGGACTGAGTCATCCACGTGGCGGCCCACATCATAGACCAGATCATCGCGGGTTATGCCCATCAGGTCGTTCCTGACCATCCTGACATAGTCTTCAATCGCATTTTCGCCAATATAGGTGTTGATGGCCGAAAGCCCCTGGGCCACCGCACCGCTTCGTTCCATGGCCGCCTTGTCGACGAGAAGGATCTTCTTGTCAGGCGCCCATTTCTTGATCTCAAAGGCCGCGCCACAAGCAGCCATCCCGCCACCGATAATTAACAGATCGACTTCTCTTTCTTCCACTTCTGGATCTCTTGTCGCGAGAAGTTCTCCCGTTGGTTTGTTCGGTAATGCCATATCCGTATCCTCCTTAACGATAAATTCTTTGTTTGATCAAACGCCTTTTGACACGCCCTCGCTAGACTTGGGGCGTGGGCAATGTCATGCCGTCGGCCTCCTCAGTGGAGAGCAAACCACTGTTAAGATCCTGGCCTTTCAAAGCTCCGTACTCGTTGGCCGCACCTTCCGGTGTGGTCCGGATAGGGAACTTGAAACGCTTGATCATGCCGTTTCTGAACTTGCAGGTCCACATGACATCCTCGGTGCCTCTCATAGGCATAATACTGGAACCAAGAGGAACAAAGTCAGAATATCCTCTCACCTCAACCGCCTGTGTGGGGCAGATCTTGACGCACGAAAAGCACTCCCAGCACTGATCCGGCTCCTGGTTATAAGCCTTCATGGCCGTTGCGTCCAAGACCATCAGGTCATTGGGACAGATGTACATGCAAGCCGTCTTATCCCCACCCTTGCATCCATCACATTTTTCTTGAATGACAAAACTTGGCATTGATCTACCTCCTGAATCGATTTTTTTGAACTACTCATTTTGACAACGCCTAGGGAGATGTCTTAAACGCACCACCATGTGGCCGGACCTCCCCCCTTGAAAAAATGTCTGCTCTCTGCCTTTACATCCCCCCTTTCAACGATGATTCTTTGTCAGGACAGAACCCTCTGAAAACCCATGGGGTCTGTTGGTTTGACCCACAGCACCGCCGCTTTAAAAAAGGCAACCATTGCGGCTCACGCCCCTGGTGTGACGTTCTTGTCGGCAAACAGATGCAGGGCTCTTGGAAAACGAAAGGATAAATGCTGTCCAGTCAAACCGCTCGTGTATTAGGTTGCTTTACCGCCCCCGCTCATCTGGGTCTGGGGCAGTCTCAAAGGTGTTAGAATCGTCCTCACAATGCCAGTCCGGCACGAAGGATACCAGGAACTTTACAAAGAAATTCAAAGGATTACAGAGTCCCCCAGAAAGTGCTTTTTGTCTATCACCATAAGGCTTTATTGTCAAGGCATTTTTGAGGCCCCCTTAAGGAAAAATCAGCAAGAAACATAGACATATACCAGGCAATTCCCGACTCGACTCAAAGGTCGTCACCGGCTCCCTCGGCGTTATGGTTCCATGCTCCCCCTGTGGACCCCCTCGTGTTGACGTGACATGGACTGAAATGGTACACGAGTCCACGGCTTCTGCTGTTTCCCACAGGGAGATTCCATGTCAGCGAGGCCCGAACGAGAGGCTTTCTTTGTGGCGACGTTCCGAAAACTTCAATTAGACGATACCTTCCAATTTCACTGCCACCCGGGCATTGCGTGCTTCAATGCTTGCTGCCGCGATTTGAATCAATACCTGACGCCTTATGATATCTTACGGTTGAAGCATAGACTCAAGCTCTCTTCTCAGCAGTTCTTGGATCAATTCACAGAGTGCCACATAGGGCCAAGGAGCGGATTGCCAGTGGTCTCCTTAAGAATGCTGAAGGAGGAAGACCTGAATTGTCCCTTCGTGAGTCCGTCAGGCTGCACCGTCTATGAAGATCGGCCTGGGTCTTGCCGCACCTATCCTCTTGGTCGGATGGCTGTCAGAAAACCGGGTCAGCAAGGCTGCCGGGAGTTCTACGTCCTCATCCAGGAGGCCCACTGCCTTGGATTTGCCCAGCCGAGACAATGGACGGTCAG
>JASFPF010000075.1:0-6211 GCA_050116135.1 Deltaproteobacteria bacterium
ACAAGAATAATATCGATGGAGGTTTTGTATGGAAGCGGTCAAGATTTCACCAAAGTATCAAGTCGTCATTCCCAAGAAACTAAGAGAGGCGCTTAATCTTACGCCAGGCCAGCAAGTGCAGATGGTTGCCTTGGAGGATCGCATCGAAATGATTCCGGTTAAGAAAATATCTGAAATGAAAGGATTCCTTAAAGGTATTGATACGACTGTTGAAAGGGAGACGGATAGAACATGAACCTCGTAGATTCATCTGGTTGGCTTGAGTTCTTTGCAGATGGTGCGAATGCATCGTTTTTTGCCACCCCACTGAAAAAGGTGGATGAACTAGTGGTTCCTATGATCAGCGTCTATGAAGTGTTCAAATCTGTCCTCCGGCAGCGCGATGAATCTGCAGGGCTTCAAGCAGTTGCCCTGATGAAGCAGGGTCAAGTCATTGAACTGACGACGAACATTGCAATGACGGCAGCCAAAGTCAGTCTTGAACATAACATGCCAATGGCCGACAGTATTATTCTCGCCACAGGCCGGATTTATCAAGCGACCATATGGACCCAAGACGCTGATTTCAAGGGACTTGAAGGCATCAAATATATTCGAAAAAAGAAATGACACAGGGAGGATAACCGGATGAACCGGACGGTCGTTGTTTCTTGATGTTAATCCATGAAAAGTAAATTAACTTATGTTAATACTTGCAATACATATTAACTTATGTTAAGTTATAAGCCATAGGTTAACATTATCACTGCAGGTGAGAACCATGGTCAAGGAAAAATACGTCACTATTCCTGAGCTAGCAACGCTTCTTGGGGTCAGCCGCATCGCAATCTACAATCGGGTGAAGAAAGGACAGATCCCTGCCACAAAGATAGGCAGAACCTATGTCATTACAGACCAGACAATTGCAAGCATCCTTGGCAAGGAGGTAACGAAAAGCGGAAAGCAACGCATAGACGCCGCTGTTCGCAGAACAGTGCGGGAATATGGAGAAGTGCTCAAGAAGTTGGGCAAGGAATAGTGAATATCATAACCATAGCGGACGTAGAATACCTTGCTTTAAGACTCGCGAAAGAGCATCTCTCTTTCAACGAGCCAATACCAGACTTTTCTACCCGGTTTCCAAACATCCTCGAAAGCTGTGTGTTGCCCCCCTTTCAGAGATTTTCAGGGAAGGCCTTGTATCCAAAGCTAGTCGCTAAGGCTAGTATTCTCTTCTGCCTTATGATCAAGAACCATCCTTTTCAGAATGGTAACAAGAGAATTGCTATAACCACCCTGCTCACATTTTTGCATAGTAACGGCAAATGGTTGAAGGCTGATACTCAGGAATTGTACAATTTTACAGTTTGGGTCGCCATGAGCCCATCGCAGGTCAAAGAACAGGTCGTTGCGGCTATACAGAAGTTCATTACAGACCATCTAACAGATGCGGATTGATATACCCAAAGAGGCCATGCAGGCGCCCACTGATTTGAGGGCAAAAGGGGATGACTGAGATAACCTATAAACCCATAGGCGTCATTCATTCTCCCTTCAAAGAACCCAAAGGAACCCCCATACAACCTGAAGGTGCCAGGGGTATTGATGGAACCGTGGAGGTGTTTGCCAAATATGCTGAAGGCTTAAAAGATCTTGAAGGCTTTTCTCACATTATTTTGATATACCACTTTCATCTATCCAAAGGGGCGTCCTTAACAGCGAAGCCATTTATGGACAGCAAACCCCGGGGCGTCTTTGCCATGCGAGGGCCAAGCAGACCGAACCCCATAGGGATCTCCGTGGTACGTCTCGTCCGGATTGAAAAGACTATACTGCATATTCAAGATGTAGACATTGTAGATGGCACGCCCCTTTTGGATATTAAGCCCTACGTGCCAAGATTCGACACAAGAGAAGTAGATAGCATAGGATGGCTTGAGGAAAAGGTCCATAAGGTTGACACATCGAAAGATGATGGGCGATTCGTGAAATGACGGTTGCGCAAAAACACAGTTTTCTTCACACAGCAGACATTTTCGCCAAGAAGGAAAAGGAACTCAGGAGAAACAAGTGAAGACCATTGATGTGCCTGGCTACGGCTCCGTCGAGCTGGAAAACGTGGTGCTGGATCTAAACGGCACGTTAACCGAATCCGGTGAGTTTATCCCCGGCGTCTTGGAAGCCCTGGATGCCCTTCGAGGCGACGGATTCAAGATTTACATCCTTTCGGGCGACACACGGGGTAACCTTGGACAGACCTTCGAGAATGCTGCAGGGATTGAGGCCGTTGTCACCAAAACGGCTCAGGAGAAAAGGGCCTTTGTCGAATCGATCGGACCTGACCACACCGTTTGCGTGGGAAACGGCAACATAGACATAGAGATGTTCAAGGTGGCGAAGCTTTCCATATGCACGGTTCAGGCAGAAGGGGCCACAGCCAAGGCCCTGCTTCAGGCCGACGTGGTGGTCACGCACATCGGACACGCCATGGCAATCCTCCTTGATCCCGACAAACTGATCGCCACGCTCAGGGCCTGATATATTCGCGGAAACTTTTCTTCTTGACACATAACAGGCTATCTTTTACGGTAGCTTAGAACCAGAGTTGAGGCGCGGTGTGCATGAGTAGCCACAGGCAAGGGGGGCAGGCCCCGCATCTTGAGCCTGCGGCCAAAGGGCATACCGCCGAAGTCCGTCCTCGGCCTGTTGCAGAGGCGGGCTGGGCCTGTGGATAACATCCGCAGGACTGTCACGGGGTTTTCGTGGAGCGCTCTCTTGGTCGGTTGCAGTCGGAGCGAGCTCCGGCTGTTTTTTTTTGAGGGAACCTTAGACAAGGAGGTGCCGAAATGTTTAGCGGGGGTTACACAGCGCTGATGACGCCATTTAAGGGGTATGAGGTGGATGATGCGGCCTTGGAAAAGCTGGTGGAGTTTCAGATTGCCGGGGGCATAAGTGGCATCCTGGCGGTGGGAACGACAGGAGAAAGCCCCACATTGAACTGGGAAGAACACAACAGAGTCATCCAGGCGGTGGTGGAAAAGTGCAAGGGCAGGTGCCAGTCCATTGCAGGGACCGGGAGCAACAATACCCGGGAAACGCTGGAGAGTACAGAGCACGCGGTGCATGTGGGGGCTGATGCAGCCCTGCTGGTGGATCCCTATTATAATGGACCGAGTTCCCTTGAGATCCGCAGGGAATATGTGGCCCCTGTAGCAAAGAAATTTCCTCAGATTCAGATCATTCCCTATGTGATTCCAGGGCGCACGGGTGCTCAGCTCTTGCCCGAAGACCTGGCCATACTGGATAAGCAGTTTGCCAATGTCAACACGGTCAAGGAAGCAACCGGGAACCTGGACAACATGAAACGCACCCGAGAATGCTGCGGATCAGAGTTCACCATTTTATCCGGCGATGATGACAAGACCTTCACCATGATGACCGATCCCGCCATCAAGGCTAGCGGCGTGATCTCAGTGGCCTCCAATATAGCCCCCAAGGCGGTTCAGGATATGACCACCTTTGCCAACGAGGGCAACGTGGCTGAGGCAGAAAAACTGATGAAAGCCTTGAAACCTCTCTTCGGCATCGTGACTGTAAAAACCCAGGAGGAAACCCCTTACGGAACCGTTGGCTGCCGCGCCAGAAATCCCCTTGGCATGAAGACCCTTATGGCCGTTCTTGGGATGCCGGGTGGGCCGTGTCGCCAGCCTTTGGGCAAGATGACAAGAAAAGGGATTGATGTGGTCTTAGAAGCCGGCCGAACGGTGTGGAAAAACAATCCAGAAATCCTGAAACCGGTTGCCGATTTCTTTGGCGTAGACATTGAGTCCAGGCTCTATGACGAGTCGCTCCTGGCAGATCTCATCTACCCTGAATATTAACCCTAACATTGCAGAAGTCGAGGATGCTGCTGATCCAAGGCGTCCAAAGGGAGAGGCTGTAGATGACTCCTATCTTCGTCATGCCGATCCGCTCTTTTGGTGTGGAGATTTCTTGAAATAATATCTCATGGCAAGGCGGGCAAATTCCTGGGCTCTGGCCCTGAGCAGTTTGTCGTGGACAACGAGCACAGCCAGCGCCAGTTTTCTTGTGCCTTTCATTTCTGCACAGAAGCCCACAAACCAATCATAGTGTAATTCATCTGTTTTGTTGTTTATGGAACCTGTCTTTCCTCCGATCAACAGCTTTGACAAGACTGGATCGCGGCGGTAGCCCCTGAATGTGCGGCGACAGGTCCCGCAAGAAATGGTTGCCGCCATCAAGGCTTTCATCTCCTGGCTTGCTTTTCGAGAGATGACCTGTCTCATGATGCTCATGGGCCCAGCATAGACGGTCTCTTTCTCGTTGTCCGTGATGCGTTGAATAATGGTCGGTTCCATAAGCTTTCCATCATTGACAATCGAAGCTGCCATCATTGCCCCATGAACCGGCGATATCAATGTTTCTCGATTGAAGCCGCAAGTGAGCTCCGCCCAGTGATACGGATCGTCGCCCACGGAGATCTGACTCGGCTGAAGAGTGAGCTCGAAATCGATGGGTTGATTGAATCCAAATCGACTGGCATATTCTTCAAGAAGTTCTCTTTTCAAGCGGTAGATGCCCAGTTTGCCGAACACAGGATTAATCGATCTGGCAAAGGACGTTTTCAGGGAGACCTTGTTTGTGTAACGATTGGTTTGATGGGTCAATTGATTCTTGTATAGGGTATGTCTGCGACCATTGTATGTCAATTTTGTGTCGGCGGAAAATTGACAGCCATCGATGGCCGCAGCGGCACTGACGATCTTAAAGATGCTGGCCGCCGGAAACTGGCTGCTCAGGCACACGCTCTTGACGGCATCTACCTTTTTGGAATCAATCATGGAAAGGATGCGTCCGGTGGGGGGGTCTATGGCAACGAAGCCTATCATCGGGGATTGGGAACTTCGGATCTTTTTCAACATATAACCCTGCAGCCCTCTGTCCAGGCTGGTTTCCAGGGAAAAAGATCTATCGGAACAATGGAGATCAATCTTCTCTCCAGAGTCTTTGAACAGATCGTCAGGATTGATCAAGGCCCTAAGGTCCTTTTTTGTGAACAGGATTGAAGTCTCGGTGCCCTGTCCTTCAAAAAGCGCCGCTTTCTCCGTAAACGTATTGAAGTAACCGGTCGACAGATTGATCTTAAAGAATTGGATCCCCAGCCCCAACAACACCAGCAAGGGCAACAGCCAAAGACTCCTCTTGAGAAGCCTCGTTCGACGGCCTTCTCGTTGCAGACGCTTTTGATATTCTCTCCAGCCCTGAAGTTTCCCCATAAGTGTTCAGACGAAATCTATGTTCAACGTTTCTTTTAGAATTATTGCATAACCCTTTTCACTTGTTCGTATGAGCCTTTTGACCCATCTATGGCCTAGTTCACTAAATCCTAAAAACTCGGCCCAAGGGCCTCAGACAGTTTAGGATTTACCCACTGACGTGGGCCGTTCACTTCGCCCGGCCTCTGGCTCGGGAAGTCGACGGCTCGGAGAGATAGGTGCCCCAAAAAGCTCATAATCGTCGTTCAAATGGGTTATACAAGCTCTCCCTTTGTTACTACGGGGAGCACTACATGGTTCCCATATTGACCAGCCGTCATGGGACATCTTTTTTAAACGGATGGCCAGAGGGCACTTTTTTTGGGACGGTACTATAGGGGACCATAAATTGTGTGTCAAGCGAGAAAGCATCGCAATATATGGTGGTTGAACCGATTAAGCGAGCGCATTCCCCGCTGCTTGCAGCGGGGAATGCGAGCGTATATAAAATTAGTATTGTTCCTTACGGTCGAAGATTCCCTGCAGCTTGTTGCAGGGTCTTCAACGAATAAAGTGGTTCCAAAGGGCGGTGTGGGAAGGGATTTAGGGAGATAGGCCCTTTTGGCGGGCACATGGAACACAAAAGCGTCTTCCATCCCTTGTTTGGATCATCTTTGTGGACATGGTCATTTCACCGCATTGGGCGCATGCCTTGGAAGGAGCCAGGGGGGCATAAGCCGGCTCCGGACATGTGACTTCTTTGGTGTCAAAGACAGCATCAAAGGGCTTGGCAAGGAGGTCTAAGGCTTTGAGCTTTTTTTGGCGCATTCGCTGTTTAGCGGATGCCCGGCCGGCCGCAACGGCCGCCTCCAGTTCGGCAAATGCCTCTTGTTGATCGCCTTCATACTGATAGGCCCCTTTACGGGAAAATCGGAAAGCCCGCTTGTTGGATCGAT
>JASFPF010000076.1:0-6209 GCA_050116135.1 Deltaproteobacteria bacterium
AGTAAGTCGTAAACGCTTCCGTATCATCCCCAAAGGAGATGCCAATCCCTAGTACTAACAGTGGCAGTGTCGATGGCATGTTGGTGCCCATGTTGACAAGATCCTTCTCGGTCGTGATGACGCTGTCTATCCTATGGGCTGTCGCTCCTTTCCAAATAAATTCTATATCACGACGGACATACCGATGATGGTCTGAAAACTCAAGGAAGCCAACGATATTTCCCCCAAGGCCGGAAACGGTGTCACGAAAAGACTCATTTTGGGCAATGCCGGAAAATGCAAAAAGCCTTTGCCCCTTCAAGGTGTCTAAGTCGATCGGCTGTTTCTGTCCGGCCACGAACAGGGCCTCAGGCACATGCCTACATCTGAAAACCGGTCGCCCCGGGGCATGGGCCTCAAGTATGGAGCGCTGTCCATCCAAATGGCTGTCCCCTGCCCATCGGGTCAGGACAAAAGCGCTAGCCCTCTTGATCTGGCTCACAGGTTCCCGAAGCAACCCCCTTGGAATGCAATGACCGTTGCCAAAGGGCCGGGTGCTGTCCATGAGCAATAGGTCCAAATCCCTTTTCAAAGCCAGGTGCTGAAAACCATCGTCAAGGACCAAGACGTTTGCCCCGAACCTGCTAATGGCCTCTTTGCCGGCCCGATAGCGGTCTTTACCAACAAGCAAAGGGATCCCCTTGAGCTTTGAAGCCAGCAGTTGGGGTTCGTCGCCCGAGGCTTCCGGTCCTATGAGTGTGGTCATGCCGTCTGACACAATGCCTCCCGACCGTTGGGCATGGCCCCCGTACCCCCGGCTGATCACAGCCACCTTAAGACCAAACCCCTTCAGCAAATTCGCCACATAGGACACCATAGGGGTCTTTCCAGTTCCCCCCACGGTGATATTGCCTATGGATAGAACCTTACACGGCAGGCTGTTCTGGCTAAGGACCTCCCGATCATATAGACAAACCCGAAGTTTTACCGCTAGTTGATAGACCTGGGAACATCGGAAAAGCATCCATTCAAAGGCTGATGAAAAGGCCGGAGAAGCCGCGTCTCCGTGAATCATCAGCCGCTCTGTCTTGCGTCGAAGAAAGCCCATGGTCATAAAAAGCCCTTAATCACGGCCAGGGTCTCCTCAACGGCCCCACGGTTCATGCGAAACACTTCATACGCCTTGTTCCCCATCGTGTTCAAACGCTCGGGATCAGCCAACAGGTTTCCTACCTCTCGCAGCAGTTCGTCCTCGTTTGCTACCTGCAAAGCCCCCCCCTCTTGAACCAGACGCTCGGCAATGACGGCAAAATTGAACATATATGGGCCAAAGACGATGGGTTTTTTCAAAGCCGCGGGCTCGAGAGGATTCTGTCCGCCCAGATTGATCAGACTTTTGCCCACAAAGACCACATGGGCTATAGCGTAAAGCCTTCTCAGCTCTCCAATCGTGTCCACAATAATGGCTTCTGGTGCAAAGCCGACATCCATCTTGCCCAATTCTGTTCTCAAAGAAGCAATAAATCCAGCCTGCTTAAACATCCCTTGGACTCTCCCAGCCCGTCCGGGGTCCCGTGGCACTACCACCAAGACGAGGTCCGGGGCGTTCCTTTTCAGGGCCTCAAGGCAACGCAAGAGAATGGACTCTTCCCCCTCATGGGTGCTTCCGGCGACAAATACCCGTGCCGTTCGCCCAATTCTCATGGACGCTCTTAGCGCTCTGACCTCCTCCTCTGAGACAGAGATCAGGGGCTGATCAAACTTGATATTTCCGGTCAAGAGGACCTTGTCCGGCGCCGCACCCAGGGCAACAAACCGTCTGGCATCCATCTCAGTCTGAGCGCAAATGCTTGAGATATTAAAAAACACACGTTTCATAAAAAAAGAAAGCCTCATGTATCCCGAAAAAGACCTGGGTGAGACCCTCCCGTTAACGAGGATGAAGGGAATATGCTTTCGTTTTACCTCATAGGTGAAATTCGGCCAGATATCTGACTCCACCAGGATGAATATGCCAGGGTTGACAGAGCCAATGGTCTTTCTGACCGACCAAAGCAAGTCATAGGGGAAAAAGAAGATGGCATCCACGTCGCCTTTAAGTCGCTGCTTGGCAACCTCATGACCGGTAAGCGTAGAGACTGAAAGGACGACTGGTCGCTGGGCATAAGTCTTCTTGATCTGTTTTATGAGGGAGGAAGAAGCCAGAACCTCACCCACGGAAAGGGCGTGAATCCAGACGGGTCTTGCCCCAGAGGCCCTGATGCAAGCTTCTGGGCGCAAGCGCTGGACAACTGTTTTTTGCCTCTTCTCTGAGGTCAGCACCATCACAAAAATAAGGGGCAGGGCCAAGACGATGCTTATGGAAAACAAGATATTGTACAAAATAATCACAACCTGACCTTACCCTAGTTCGCTCAATTGGCCTTGAGTAATGTGACGACGCCGAAACATACAAATAGCCCATTGGTTAGCCATGCTGCTATGATGGGTGGCAACATGGCGCCATATCCCAAGGACAAACAGAAGCTGTGAAGGGTCCAATAGACAAATGCCATACCAATACCTGAAACAATACTCCCAGCGAGGCCTTCTCTCTTTTTTCTCCAGAAGGCTAAACCAGTCCCGACCAAGCTCATGATCACACAAACGAATGGAAAGGAAATTTTTCCAAGTAGGTCCACCCGATAGCTTGTGGCATCGTATCCTTCCTCTTCAACCTTCTGTATATATGCCGCCAGTTCGCTGTAACTCATCTCTTCAGGCTTCTTTACGACCGTCAGCAGATCTTCTGGGACAAAGTCGAGCTTTGCGGGGATTTCTTCCAGACACGATACCTCGTAGCTTCCATCCCCTGTCAACAGATCCTGTTCAACGACATTGAATAGACGCCATCTGTCTCCCGTGAAAATACCCTTTTGAGCATCTACGCGTCTGACTAAACGGAAGCGCCCGTCAAAATAATTCAGCGTCACGCCGAATATGGTCTGATCAGAGGGATTAAAATAGGCGATATGGAAGATAGAGCGGTTACCCTTGATCCAGACATCTTTTTTCTTAGAAGCCACCGCGGAGCCTTTCTTCACGTCACTTTGCCATATTTCATTTGCCTTCACCATAGTCATGGGGACCAACACCTCACTAAAGAAAAAGACCAGGACACTAAACGTTAATCCCGTCACAAGGACAGGCCTGAACAGACAAGAGATCCTCACCCCGCCGCTTTTCAGGGCCACGATCTCGTTATTCCGCACCATCAGGCCAAAGACGATGAGCACAGCCAGCAAAACGCCCACTGGCGTGACCTGGGCTACTATGAAAGGAATCCTGAGTGCAAAAAAGGCAACGAGACCTGAAAGGGGCACCTTGGCATCCAAAAAATCGTCCACCTTTTCAAAGAAATCGACGGCAAGGTATATGCCCACAACAGCTATCAGTACAAAACAGAAGTACTTTAGCAATTCCTTAGTCAAGTACCTGTGGATGGTTGTAAGACTCACTCTTTCAATCCCGATCCCGTCTGTCCGTTCATGTCACAGTGATCATCGATGGGTCTGGGCGATGCAGTCATGCGGGGATGGAGACTCACTCAGAGTAAGCGGATTTGGGCGACACGAATCTCCTAGGCAGCCATGAAATGGCCTTCAAGGGGCGTTCCTTTGCACTCGAAAGGAGAAGATAGATACCAATCACCCCCATCACCAAGTTGGGACCCCACGTGCCGATAACGGGTGGACACGCCCCCTTCTCACCAAGAACCCAGCCCACGGACATCAATACATAATAAATGAGGAAGAAGAGCAAACCCAGAACCATGCCAAAAGACCTCTTTGCGGATCTTGATTGAACCCCCAACGGAACTGCAACAAGCCCAAGGACCAAACACGCAAAGGGGATGGAAAATTTTTCGTGATATTCCATCAAGGTCAAGTAGTATTTGGCATCTTTCCTGGTGGCGGCCTCTAGAGTCTGGCGTAATTCTACCAGACTCATTTCTTTTCTGCCTTTTTGGCCTTGCTCTCTTGCAGAAAGAACCTGGGCGAGTTTAAGGTTAAAATCATAGGTATCAAAGCTAATAGAATGGACGGTCCTATTCTCCTGATCGACTTCATTGATCATTCCATCAAACAGTGCCAACCGGAAGGTAAGGCTTTCCGGATCGAAGAGAAACTTCCCTCTGGGCGCAATAACCGTGTTCACCATTCCCGGCGATTGCCGATCTTCGATGAAGACATCCTTCAGGGTCTTGTCTTGAGTCTCAATTTGACTCACATAGAGCATCACACCACTGAAACGGTCGATGAACGTCCTCTCTTTTAACCCTATGTCAATGTTGGATGTTGCGGTTTTAATCACTAAGGCCTTGGAAGAGAGTCTTCCCCATGGAGAGCCGTATATAGAGACAAAGCCGGTCACCAAACACCCGATGAGACAAAAAACAAATACAGGTGGAAGAAGCCAGTAGACACTGAACCCGCCTGCTTTCAGCGCAATGACCTCATTGTCGTGAGACAACCTCAAGAAAGCCAGGAGCACACCCATCATGACGGACATTGGAAGAACAAAAACCAGGAAAGAAGGCGTGGCGTAAACCAGCAGGAGCACGACGGACGGCAGACTAACACCATAATTCACGATGAGATCGGTAATACGGAGTATCCTGGCCATCAAGAAAATGAAGGTGAACAAGATCAAGCTGATGACAAAGGGCGGTATCATCTCCCTAAAGATATATCTGTTAACGGTGCTATTGACTTTCATGTCCCTTTTGATCGTTGTGGTTTTCAAACTGCATTTCGTGAAGTTTAAAATACTCGCCATGGAGAGCTAAGAGTTCCTCGTGTTTGCCCTCTTCTACAATCCTTCCCCTTACAATCACGATGATCCGATCAGCATGTCGAATCGTGGAGAGCCTGTGGGCGATGATAAGGGTCGTGCGACCCTTCATGAGGTTTTCGAGGGCGCCCTGGACGGCCAACTCCGACTCAGCATCCAGTGAAGAAGTCGCTTCATCCAGGATCAAGATAGGTGCATCCTTCAAAAGGGCACGGGCAATGCAGATACGCTGCTTTTCTCCCCCGGATAACCTCACACCCTTTTCGCCCACCACAGTAGCAAACCGATCCGGAAAATGTTGTATGAAATCATAAGCATAGGCGGCCTTAGCAGCCGCAATGATGTCCGATTCGGAGGCATCAAGCTTTCCATAGGCAATATTGTTACGAATGGTATCATTGAAAAGCATGGGGTCTTGGGTCACGATCCCGATGTGGCTGCGAAGCGAGGCGATGGTTACATCTCGGACGTCCTTGCCGTCAATAAGGATGGCGCCTTCGGTGACATCATAGAAGCGAGGAATCAAATTCACCAAGGTGGTCTTTCCCCCACCGCTCATGCCCACCAATGCAATGATTTCCCCGTTCTTCACCCTGAGGTTGATGTTTTTAAGCACCATTTGGTCCTCGTACTTGAAAGAAACATCGCGAAAAACCACTGAATGCTGGCTTGCTTTGAGCTGCGCAGCGTCATGGGGTTCTTTGATGTCCGAATCGGTGTCAAGGATATCATAGATTCGGACGGCTGCAGCCAGCCCTTCCTGGATGACATTGTTGAGTTTACTGATCCTCTTGATCGGCTCATACAACATGATCAGGGCCGCCATAAAGGAAAAGAAGGTTCCCGGTGTCGATGTGCCCGCGATCACCTTGTATCCCCCGTACCAGATAATCAAAGTAATGCCAATGCCGCCCAGTAGTTCCATGACAGGAGAAGACATGGCTCTGACGATGACGGCCTTGATCTCGTATCTAAACAGCCGAGCAGTCTTTTCAAAGAAACGACTGTTTTCATAGGCTTCCATCCCAAAGGCTTTGACAATTCTCGTGCCTGTAAAGGTTTCATGAAGGAGAGAGCTCATGTCGGCCATGGCCTCCTGGCACCGAGTGCTCAACTTCCGCATTCGCCGGCCAAACTTCACGATGGGGACCACGGCCACTGGTAAAACGGTGATCGCAATCAAGGCCAGGACCCAGTCTCGGTAAAAGATGACAAACAGGAGACCTAGAATTGAGAAAAAATCCTTTAATACCCCTGTGACTGCATCAGAGACCATTCCTTTCACAAGGTTAACGTCGTTGATAATTCTTGCCATCAAAACGCCAGTTTCATGTTTCTGAAAAAAGGACAGGGGCAACATCTGAATGTGACTGTAAAGGTCGTCACGGAGTCGCTTG
>JASFPF010000077.1:0-6199 GCA_050116135.1 Deltaproteobacteria bacterium
ATCTTGGGGTCCAGATTGCCCTGGTTGTTGGTGGTGGCAATATCTTTCGGGGTGTGTCAGCGAGTTCTTACGGTATGGACCGCACCCCTGCCGACCATATTGGCATGTTGGCCACTGTTATCAACAGTATTGCCCTTCAGGATGTTTTGGAAAAGCGTGGGGTTCAGACGAGGGTGCAGACGGCCATTGAGATGTCTGCCTTGGCTGAACCGTACATCCTTAGACGGGCGATTCGACATTTGGAAAAGGGGCGGGTGGTAATTTTCGCTGCAGGCACTGGAAACCCATATTTTACGACGGATACAGCGGCAGCCCTTAGGGCCCAGGAGATTCGAGCAGATGTTTTGATGAAGGCCACAAAGGTAGATGGCATTTACGATGCGGATCCCATGACGGATCGCAAGGCAAGAAAGCTGGATCATGTGAGCTACCTTCAGGTCCTCAAAGGGCAGCTAAAAGTCATGGACTCAACAGCCATCTCTTTGGCCATGGACAACCACCTTCCAGTCATTGTCTTCAACTTCAAGGTGAAAGGAAATCTCAGACGGGTGGTCTGTGGAGAAAACGTCGGATCTTGTGTGAGGGAGGCCTCAGACGGTGATTGATTCTGTTCGCGATGACGCTCGGCAGAGGATGGGCAAATCGATTGATGCCTTAAAAGATGAGCTCAGGAAGATCCGAACCGGTAGGGCTTCCCTGGCCCTCTTTGAGGGCATACGGGTCAATTATTACGGAACCCAGACGCCCCTGAAACAGATGGCGTCCCTGTCCATACCGGAGAGCAGGCTGGTCCTTATTCAGCCCTGGGATCAGACGAGCATTGGAGAAATCGAAAAGGAGATCCTCAAATCCGAGCTGGGACTTACCCCCATGAATGACGGCAAGGTGATCCGTATCTCCATACCGCCCCTGACCGAGCAACGCCGCAAGGAGCTCGTAAAGGTGGTGCGCAAGATCAGTGAGGAGCACAAAGTCTCAATTCGCAATATCCGCCGAGATGTGAACGAGTTCCTCAAGGGCCTGAAAAAAGAGGGAGAGATCTCTGAGGATGATTTTTACAAGGCTCAAGACAAGGTACAGAAGATCACGGACGAACACATCCAATTAGCTGACCAAGCTTGCCAGGGAAAAGAGAAGGAGATCCTTGAATTCTAGTAGTTCTCCCCTGCGCCCCGAATCACTCCCACGACATATCGCCATGATCATGGATGGCAACGGCCGCTGGGCCAAGAGCCGGGCCCTGAACCGGATCAGAGGTCACAGGGAAGGGGTTGAGTCTGTCCGTGATATTGTGCGAGCTTGCCGTGAAATTGGGATAGAGTTTTTAACCCTTTATGCGTTTTCAACGGAGAACTGGCAGCGGCCACCGCAAGAAGTCTCGGCGCTTATGAGGCTCCTCAAGGAATTCCTTAAGGCAGAACTGTCGGAAATGATGGAAAATGGTATTCGCTTGATGGCAATCGGTGATATCGCGCGGTTTCCAAAAGATGTCTCGGACGTCCTCCACGAGGTTATAGAGAGGACTCGACACAACCAAGGAATGGTTCTGAATTTGGCCTTGAGCTATGGTGGCCAGGATGAGATCGTGAGAGCCGCTCAACACATCGCCATACAGGTCAAGGAGGGGCGACTTGAACCCGAAGAGATCTCAAAGGAGCTTTTTTCTGACTATCTTGATACACACGGGATGCCGGAGCCGGACCTTCTGATTCGAACGAGTGGCGAAATGCGAATCAGCAATTTCTTGCTCTGGCAAATTGCCTATGCGGAGCTCTTTGTCACCCAGACCCTCTGGCCTGACTTCAGAAGAGAGGAACTCATCCAGATCCTTCACGATTACCAAGACCGTGAGCGTCGGTTCGGACGAACTGGAGACCAAATAAAAAAAGCCGGTGCTGGCCGCGAGATCAAACAGGCCCTTCAGAAAAGCAACCCAAGGGAGCAAGGTCCGTGACTTCCGGGCATGGGAAACGCTTGCTCACTTCGGCCGTGGCTCTGCCCCTGTTGGCCTTAGTGATCCTAGAAGGTGGAAGGATTGGCTTTGCCGTCCTTGTGGGCTTGGCGGCAGCTATTGGCCTCTTGGAATACCATGCCTTGTTTCTTCCCAGAGAGACCCCGGGTGCAAAAGCGACGGGGCTAATCTTTGGCCTGGCCGTGATCGGGTCTTTTTGCACGAAGGATATGGGCTCAACCTCTGGTATGATGGTCGCGGCGTTCTTGGGGTCTGCTGTCGTGTGCCTGGTTCGGTTCAGACCTGGGGATTCGATGGCCGTCGTCTTGTTTAAGCAGGTTATGGGCTTCGTTTATGTGCCATTCTTGCTTGGGCACTTGATCTTGGTTCGGGATTGGAATAGGGGGATCATCTGGGCTTTTTTTTTACTGGCGGTTGTATTTGCTGGAGACACGGCTGCTTATTACGTGGGAAAAGCATTTGGGCGACACAAACTCTCCCCCAACATAAGCCCAGGCAAGACAGTAGAGGGGGCGTTGGGCGGCCTTTTAGCCAATCTCGTGGTTGGGGTGTTGTTCAAAACGTGGTGGCTGCCTGAGCTCCCCTGGGGCTTTTGTGTGGGTTTAGTGGTTATGCTAGGGGTGGTGGGCCAGGTCGGTGATCTGGTTGAGTCGATGCTCAAACGGTCGGTTGATTCAAAAGACTCTGGAGGGGTTCTCCCAGGACACGGGGGAGTGCTGGACCGCGTCGATGGTTTACTTTTTGCAGCACCAACCCTCTATTATTTTAAGACTTATCTTTTATGACATGATGACTAGAAACGGTGAATTCATATTCTCGCTTCGTGACATGGTACGTGTGCCTTTTGCTGAAACGGTTTACCAGATAAACGACTTGGCAAAAGGTCAGGAAGCCACTTTTCCCAAGACGTTTTAAGTTTTAGGATTTAGGTTTTAAGTATTTGTTAAAACATATAATATTTCCAACCTAACACCTAAAACATCGAACCTAAAACGTGATGGATTCGACGCTTTGCGAGTTCATCAACAGCAAAAACCGAACATGAAACGCCTTGCCATATTAGGTTCGACAGGCTCCATTGGTAGGAATGTCCTGCGGGTTGTGGAGCAATTTCCAGACGAATTTTCTGTGGTGGCCCTGGCGGCCGGTCGCAACACGGATCTGCTGGGCGAGCAACTGAAACGTTTCTCTCCTCAGGTAGCGGTGGTGCTGGATGACGTGTTGGCCCGTCAGGTCCGCGAAGTGCTTGTGCCAGAGGGTCATGTGGAAATCCTCCATGGTGCAGATGGATATGAAGCCGCAGCCACGCTGCATTCGGCCGATCTGGTGGTTTCTGCCATGGTGGGATCAGCAGGGCTGCTTCCCACGATGGCAGCTATTGAACATGGGAAAACCGTTGCCTTGGCCAACAAGGAAAGCCTGGTCATGGCCGGAGAAATCTTGACCCAGACTGCCCGAGAGAAAGGCGTGGCCATTATTCCGATAGACAGCGAACATAATGCCATATTTCAGTGCCTTGTTGGACACCGGAGGGAAGACCTGAAGCAAATCCTTCTGACCGCCTCTGGCGGGCCTTTTCTGGACAAACCGACTGAGGATCTCGATGACATTACTCCAGAGGTGGCGCTGTGCCATCCCACCTGGGACATGGGACCCAAGGTGACCATAGACTCGGCGACACTCATGAACAAGGGTCTTGAGGTCATCGAGGCGCGGTGGCTCTTTGATGTCCCTTTGGAACGTATCCAGGTCGTGATTCACCCTGAAAGTATCATCCATTCCATGGTCGTTTATCGGGACGGTTCTGTCATGGCCCAACTTGCCTTGCCTGACATGAGGATACCGATTGCCTATGCGCTGTCTTACCCAGAGCGGCTTGACCTTGGTTTGTCCTCTCCTGATCTTTTTAAGTTAGGCGCCCTGACCTTTAGAGAACCTGACCTTGAGAAATTTGCTTGCCTGGCCTTAGCCATCCAAGCCTGCCGTATGGGGAAAACGTATCCTGCTGTCTTGAGTGCTGCCAATGAGGTGGCCGTGGGCGCTTTTCTGGACCACCGGATCGGGTTCGGTCATATTGCTGAAACCATAAAAGAAACTCTCGCCAAACATGAGCCTGTGCCCAAGCCAGGGCTTTCAGATATTTTATCAGCAGACACCTGGGCACGGCGCACGGCTGAGGAAGTTCTATGAGTACGAACATTGTTTCGCTGGTCATCGTGTTGGGTGTTTTGATCTTTGTGCATGAGCTCGGTCATTTCATCGTGGCAAAGATGCTAGGCGTGGGCGTGGAAAAGTTTTCACTGGGATTTGGCCCTAGAATCTTTGGCAAAAAGATTGGAATGACCGATTACAGGATCTCGGCCATACCCCTCGGGGGGTATGTGAAGATGGTAGGAGAGTCGCCGGATTCAGAGCTTGACGAGTCCCTGACGCCCTTGTCATTTTCTCATAAGAGTCTTGTTGCGCGGAGCCTTATTGTCTTGGCAGGGCCGGTTTTTAATCTTCTGCTGTCGGTGGTCATCTTTTTTGCGTTCTTTCAGATTTCAGGGCTCCCCAAGATGAAACCGGAGGTGGGTGCTGTGCAGGAGGGGATGCCGGCCCAGGAGGCCGGTGTCCGTGCCGGAGACCACGTTGTTGCTGTGGAGGGCCAGCCTGTGGCCCAATGGGAAGAGATGGCCGCATTCATTAAGGACAGTGGGGGGCGTCCCTTGAGGCTGGATCTCTTGCGGGACGAGACCGTGATTTCTGTAAACGTCACGCCCAAGCAGGTTTCTTCCCAGAACGTGTTTGGCGAAGAGGTAGACAAATACGTCATAGGCATAACAGCCTCGGGTGCCTTTACCGTGGACCGCCTAAACCCCATTGAAGCAGTCGTCCAAGGGACGGTGCAAACATGGCAGATAGCTGAGCTTACGATTCTGTCCGTTGCAAAGATCCTGACGGGCACCCTTTCGGCAAAAACGATCGGTGGTCCCATCCTTATTGCCCAGCTGGCCGGTGAACAGGCCAAGGCAGGCATCACCAACCTCATCTTTTTCATAGCCCTTTTGAGCGTCAATCTTGGTATTCTCAACCTACTGCCCATTCCCGTGTTGGACGGGGGGCACCTCCTGTTTTTCTTGATCGAAGCCGTAAGCCGACGGCCGGTCAACCTCAAGATGCGGGAAATAGCCCAGCAGGTTGGCATCTTCGTTCTCATCCTTCTGATGATCTATGTCTTCTACAATGACATCTCACGGATTTTGTTCAACTAGAGAGGTCCTGGGTGGAGTATGCCCGCTGATGATGCCTTAGGTCTAAGGAAAAATAGGTGCCATGGATCTTAACCTGATAAGAGCCATCGACAAGTGGATAGGGATTCCGGCTTGTTTCTCTCTTACGCTTGGGCATAGGGTCCTGAGGGCCCTGGGCTATGGTAAGCCATCCGGACAGGGGCAGGCGGTCAGTCCAGAAAAGATTCTCTTCATAGAACTTTCCGAGATGGGAAGCGCCATACTTGCCTTTCCTGCCATCAAATATATGATGGAGAAATATCCCGGGGCACAGGTTTACTTCCTGATTTTTGAGCAAAATCGCTTTTCAGTGGACGTCCTTGATACGGTGCCTGCAGCTCATGTATTCACGATTGACGTCCGGTCTTCCCTACGGTTTATTTTTACCGCCGTGCAGGCGGTCAGAAGGATCCGAAGGGCAGGGATCCATACAGTTTTTGATCTAGAGCTTTTTTCCCGCTTTTCATCTTTGTTAAGTGGTGTTTCCGGGGCCAGCAAGCGAGTGGGTTACGGGAGGTATCACGAGGAGGGGCTCTATCGAGGTGGATTCATGACCCACCGGGTGTTTTACAACTGCCATCAGCACATGGCCAGAAATTTCATGGCCTTGGTCAAGGCGATTGAGCACCACGGCGAGTACCCGCTGTTAAAAGAAGCCATTGATGAAAAGGGTTTGGTGCCTGCCCGCTACGAATCTTCCGAAGAAGACTTGCGGGCCTTGCGGGCACGTCTGGTCGGCATGAATCCCGAAGTGGGTGAGGCCAAGCATTTAATTCTGTTAAACCCTCACGCTGGCAACCTTCTCCCCATTCGTGCCTGGCCGGTGGAGAACTACGGGGCCTTGGCCGAAAGGATTCTGCAGCGTTACAACGCTGTGGTGATCATTATTGGCCTTGAAGAGGCCGAAGAGGATGCGGCCAGGATCCTGGATCAAGTGGGCCCCAGCCGGTGCATC
>JASFPF010000078.1:0-6177 GCA_050116135.1 Deltaproteobacteria bacterium
CCGTCACGAAGGTGTGAGCATCTTTTGTGGGATCGGGGAACGTTGTCGAGAAGGCGAGGAACTCTACCGGGAGATGAAGGAGGCCGACGTTCTGAGAAATACGGTGATGGTCTTCGGCCAGATGAATGAACCGCCCGGTGCGAGATTTCGAGTGGGGCATGCAGCACTCACCATGGCCGAGTACTTTCGGGACGACGTGAAACAGGATGTACTTCTCCTAATCGACAACATCTTTCGATTCATCCAGGCTGGCTCAGAGATGTCCGGCCTCATGGGGCAGCTACCCTCACGCCTCGGCTACCAGCCCACGCTGGGTACGGAACTGGCGGAACTCCAGGAGCGCATCTGCAACACCGCAACGGGCGCGATTACCTCCATCCAGGCAGTCTATGTACCAGCTGATGACTTTACAGACCCTGCGGCGGTTCACACGTTTGCCCACTTGTCTGCGTCCGTCGTGCTGTCACGAAAGAAGGCCTCCGAGGGCCTCTACCCAGCTATTGGTCTCCTTGAATCCAACTCCAAGATGTTAACACCAGGCACTGCAGGAGAGAGGCACTACCAAGTTGCTCAGGAAGTCCGCAAGACATTGGCCCTGTATGAGGAGTTGAAAGACATCATTGCTATGCTGGGCTTGGAGGAACTCTCACAGGAGGATCGACGAATCGTGTTCCGTGCCAGGCGCCTTGAGCGTTTCTTTACTCAGCCCTTTTTTACCACAGAACAGTTTACCGGATTGCCCGGAAAAATGGTAGATCTCGATGACACCTTGGACGGCTGCGAACGGATACTCGCTGACGAATTCTCGGACCATCCCGAAAAGGCGCTGTACATGATCGGAAAGATCGACGAAGCAAAGACGTCATGAAGCTTAAAGTAATGCTCCCCCAAGGCGTGCTGATGGATGAAGAAGTCACCAAGATCGTGGCAGAGGCGGAAAACGGCTCCTTTTGTCTTCTGCCACGCCACGTAGACTTTCTGGCGGCTTTGGTACCAGGACTTCTCTCCTTTCAGTCCGTCAACGGGGCCGAGGCGTTTCTCGCGGTCGATGAAGGCATGTTGGTCAAATGTGGGGCCGAAGTGCTGGTGTCAACCAGGAATGCCGTCCGCGGGCCCGACCTGGGCAAGTTGGAACAAACGGTAGAGCAAACCTTCCGGCGCCTGGACGAGCAGGAGACAATGGCTCGGTCAGCATTTGCCAAGCTTGAAGCCAATTTCATTCGCCGATTTATGGATTTAGAAAAACATGGATGAAAGGCACCCTTCAGGGGAAAGGCAAACAGACGTCCGAAAGGAACTGGTTAGAAAATTAAGGGCTAAAGAGGCCCGGAAGATCAGAGCTCGTCACCAAAAGGACGGCTCAGTCTGGTTCGGGCTGGGCATGTTCGGCCTTGTAGGGTGGTCGGTGGCCATCCCCACCATCCTTGGCGTCGCCTTGGGTGTGTGGATAGACCTGAAATGGACGAGCCGGTACTCGTGGACACTCATGCTTCTAATCATCGGTATTGGCGTCGGTTGTTTGAATGCCTGGTTTTGGGTTTCCCGCGAGCGCAAGATCATCGAGGAGGAAATAGAAAAACTTGAATCCAAGTGACTTGCTGCCCCTAGCACTGAGTCTTGGGACAGGCATCGGTCTTGGGATATTCTACTTTTTCGGTTTGTGGTTGACTGTTCGAAGGCTTACCACAGCGCGGCGGCCCGTTCTCATGAGTCTATCAAGCTTTTTTGGAAGGCTGGCCGTGGTTCTTTTGGGCTTCTATTTTGTGATGGGCGGTCGCTGGGAGCGGCTTATTGCCTGTTTCGTGGGTTTTCTTGCGGTCCGAGTGGTACTCGTGCGGCGCTGGGGACCGGACAGGCAAGATGACAGCCTGTCCAGCAAGATGGGGGCCGGACGTGATAGTTGTCACATGAAGATTTCTAAGTGAGGTCTACCCGATGCGTATCAGCCCTGATACCCTGATTATTTTTCGATGGGGACCCATTGTTCTGAATGCAACCATCGTGTTTACCTGGGCCGTCATGGCCCTTATGGTCGTTGGTTGCAGAATAGTGACGCGCAAGCTTACGTCAGAGACCCAGTTGTCTAGGTGGCAGAACCTTATGGAGGTCCTCGTCACTGGCATGAGGGGCCAAATCCGCGATATCAGCCGTCAAGACCCGGGTGAATACCTGCCTTTTGTGGGGACGCTTTTCTTGTTTATCGCGGTGTGCAACATTCTGAGTATCTTGCCGGGATTTGAGCCCCCCACAGGCTCCCTTTCCACCACAGCCGCACTGGCAGCATGCGTCTTCGTGGCAGTGCCTCTCTTCGGTATAGCCCAAAAAGGCCTCTCCTACTTTGGACAATACATCAAACCCTCTGTCTTCATGTTGCCTTTCAATATCATGGGGGAATTATCTCGTACCCTCGCCTTGGCCGTTCGACTCTTTGGAAATGTGATGAGTGGCTCCATGATTGCTGCCATTCTTTTGGCCATCGCCCCCCTGATCTTTCCCATCCTTATGCAGGCCTTGGGACTTTTGACCGGTTTAATCCAGGCATATATTTTCGCCATCCTGGCCATGGTGTACATTGCTGCGGCGACTCGTGTACATCACCAACAAGGACAAGCCGACCAGCAGGAAGAGAAAGGAGATCTGTCAGATGGATAACGTTAGTCTCATCGGGACGATTTCTATTATTGCGTCTGGGCTCACCATTGCCATTGGTTCCATAGGCCCAGCCTTAGGAGAAGGTCGGGCTCTGGCTCAGGCCTTAAGTTCCATCGCTCAGCAGCCGGACGAAGCGAACACGATTACAAGGACCCTCTTTGTTGGGTTGGCCATGGTGGAATCAACCGCCATTTACTGTTTTGTGGTGGCCATGATTCTCATATTCGCCAATCCGTTCTGGGAACACGTTGTATCGAAGGCGGGAGGATAATCCGTGTTGATTGATTGGTTTACAGTCATTGCCCAGATCATCAATTTCCTGGTCCTCGTCTATCTGCTTAAGCGGTTTCTGTATAAGCCTATCATCAAAGCCATGGACGAGCGAGAGAGGCGCATTTCAGGCCGTTTGGAGGAGGCCGAAAAAAGGGAGGACCAAGCTCGGCACGAACTGGAACGGTACCAGAAAAAAAACAAGGAGATAGATGGTCGCCGTCAAGTCTTGCTCAACCAGATAAAAGAGGACGCAGAGGTTCAGCGAAAAGCGCTTATCGACCAGGCGCGCGACCAGGTTGAAGGGGTCCGGGCCAACTGGCACGAGGCATTAGAGCGGGAAAAAGACGCGTTTCTTCAGGACCTCCGGGAGCGCACGGGCAGGCACACCTATGCCATTGCTCGCCAAGCCTTAAAGGATCTGGCAGACGTGGATGTGGAAAATCAGATCATGCGCGTCTTTGTCGAACGTCTTCGCAACCTCGATGAAGAGGAAAAAACAGCTCTCAGGAAATCTGTTGAACAGTCGAAGCAAGGCGTCAGGGTGATCAGTGCCTTTGAGATTCCTCAAGACACGTCCGATGAAATCGCCCATGTCTTGGAGGCATTCATGGCTGAACCTGTTGAGTTGCATTTTGACACGTCACCGGATGTGATTTGTGGGATCGAACTAAACGCCCACGGCCGCAAGATCGCGTGGAGCTTGCGGGACTACCTTGAGGGTCTGGAGGCAGCCATGGGCCAAGTCCTGACAGGACGGACAAAAGCACAAGACATAAAACAGCACCCTGAGGGCAAAGAGACCCTTGCATAACCTCGCCTCGCTCTTTGTTATGAGGTTTTTGACCCATACACGTGCTCACTGACTAAATCGCAAAAACTCGGCCCAACGGCCTCAAACAGTTTGCGATTTCCCACTAAGGTGGGTCGTTCGTTTCGCCCGGATGGGTGCCCCAAAAACCTCATAATGGTCGCTTTCCGAGGTGATGCAAGGCTCTCTCAAAGAGGGCGGTCGGCACGGCAAGGTCATAGAGTCTGGAGAAGGGGCAGCTCTTGAAAACGAGTGAACCATTAGAATCTTTTCTTGAAGAGACATTCGGCGCCCTTGATGGTGTGCTAGACGGTTATGGGGCGGAAATGAACGGCCAAGAGGTCGGTACGCTGAAGTCTTTGGGAAACGGAATCGCTCGCGTGGAAGGCTTGCCGGGCGTGAGGTCCGAAGAACTCATCCTCTTTCCCGACAATGTGTTGGGCATGGTTTTTAACGTGGATGCCACGGAAGTCGGTGTGATTCTGCTCGGCGAAAGCCCTATGCTCAAGGCCGGGGCGGAGGTGAAAAGGACGAGGCGGATCCTGGAAGTCCCCGTGGGTGAAGGGTTGATCGGCCGACTGGTGGACCCCATGGGTCGCCCCCTGGACGGCCTCGGTCCAGTTGGGTGTGCGGAACGGCGGCCCGTTGAGCGTGAAGCCCCTGAAATTATGGATCGCGCTCCTGTCACCGTGCCGCTCCAGACCGGGCTCAAGGTGGTTGACGCATTGATCCCTATTGGCCGTGGTCAGCGAGAACTCATCCTCGGCGACCGACAGACCGGAAAAACCGCTATCGCTTTAGATACGATGATCAACCAGCGGGACAAGGGGGTCCTGTGTGTCTACTGCGCTATTGGCCGGCAAAGTTCGTCGGTAGCCAAGCTCATTGAAGACTTACGAAGACATGATGCCATGGACTACTGCATCTTCGTCGTGGCCGAGGGGGAAGACCCTCCAGGTTTGCAGTACATTGCGCCCTATGCGGCGACCACGATGGCAGAGTATTTTGTGGAGCAGGGACGGGATCTGCTGATCGTCTACGACGACCTGACGCGCCATGCCCAGGCTTATCGGGAACTGTCACTTCTGCTGCGGCGGCCTCCCGGCCGAGAAGCTTTCCCCGGTGACATATTCTATATTCATGCCAGACTCCTTGAACGGGCCACCCATCTTCGAGAGGCGTTGGGGGGAGGCTCGTTGAGCGCCATGCCTATCGTGGAGACAGAGGCCCAGAATATGTCTGCTTACATCCCAACCAATATCATCTCCATTACTGACGGACAGATCTACCTCTCGCCAGATCTTTTTCAAAAGGGTGTACTTCCGGCTATTGATGTGGGTAAATCCGTTTCCAGGGTTGGTGGAAAGACACAGCTTCCTGCCTATCGTGCCGTCGCCGGGCATCTTCGTCTGTCTTACTCTCAGTTCGAGGAACTGGAGACATTCGCCCGTTTCGGCACACGCCTTGACGAAACCACGCGGAAGACACTGGAACATGGTCGCCGTGTAAGAGAGGTTCTCAAACAACCCCAATATGCCCCCATGTCGGCCTCTGAACAGATTGCTGTCCTTTTGGCAGCCGCAGAGGGTATCTTTGATGACCTTGAACCGGACCAGGTTCCAATGGCCGAACCGCTTTTGCAGAAAGCCGTGACCGCAGATCACCAGGATCTTTGTGCCCGTATTGAAGCTGGAGAAAATCTCAGTGAGCAGGATCGGACTGCGCTGCTGAACGCGGCCCGCAGTGTCGCCAGCCAAGAGAAGCCAGAACATGGAAATAGCCCTGAAAAGCAGGTCCAGACAGAAGCCAATCCGATCAGTTGAGGCACCGTGGAAACCATCGAGTCTTTGAGACGGCGAATCAAGAGCGCCGAAGATCTGCACGCTGTGGTGAAGACTATGAAAGCCCTTGCCGCCGTGACAATCCGTCAGTACGAGAAGGCGGTAGAATCCCTTGGTGAATACAGCCGAACGGTCGAGTTGGGTTTCCAGGTGCTGCTAAAGCAAAAGCCTCCCGGGGTTGGACTCACCCAACCGGCACTGAACGAGCGCCTCGGCGCCATCGTCTTCGGTTCAGACCAGGGGATGGTTGGACAGTTCAATGAAGTGATAGCGCGGCACGCAGCCCAAGAGCTGGAGCAAAGAAAGGCCAGCCAGGACAATCTGAGCCTGTTGGCCGCGGGTGGCCGCGTTTTGGCCCGCCTTGAGGAAGCCGGGCAACCCATTGAAGATCTCATCGCCCTGCCGGGTTCGGTGGCGGCTGTCACCCCTGTCGTTCAGCGTGTTGTGTTGAAAATCGAGTCGTGGCGCTCAAAGCGTGGCATTGATGAGGTCCTCCTTTTCTTTAACAGGCCCCTTTCCGGCGCTTCCTATCGGCCACAGACTATCCAGCTTCTCCCCGTGGATATAGAGTGGTTCGGGGGTCTAGCCAGCAAACCTTGGCCA
>JASFPF010000079.1:0-6151 GCA_050116135.1 Deltaproteobacteria bacterium
AAGAGAAACTACACGAGCATTATGGGCATTAGTGCCAAAATATGAAGTTTTTGTTGTTTGTGGCAGAAAATTTAAGCACTAATTAAGATAAACTCGTAAAAAGTGTTTTGCGAACGACATTGAGCATTTTGGGAGAAAGGCACTTGAGATTTTCAGCGTTAAAAAATGCTACCTGTTTGAGGGTATTTGCCCGAGTTTTAGCATTTTAGCTGAATATCTTAAGGGCCCCCAAAATGTTCACGGAGTGAGTAAAATCGACTTTTTACGAAACCGTCAATCACGAAAGCACGAAAAAGAAAAATGGCCAGAATTTCGTGTCTTTGTGCTTTCGTGGTAGTGTTTTTGGTTCTGGCTTGTTCAGATTTGGGCCGTACTGTTGATAAGTGGACAAGACTCATCAATGATGACAGAATCGCGCGCGATATAGCAAACTTCGGGGGAAAATCCCCATGACATTCAAAAGGGCTCTGTGCATGGCACTCAACAACCAGCTGCATGGGGCCTTTTTTGTCTTACAGGAGTTGTGTCAGTGGCAGAAAGAATAGGCGTTTATGTCTGTGAGTGTGGTCCGAACATCAAGGATGCTATGGACCTAGATGAGGTGGTGAGATTCGCCCAGGGCCTTGACCATGTGGTCTTGACCAAGGCCTTTGGCCTTTTGTGCGCCGTAGAGGGCCAAGAGCTTATTGCCAAAGACATTCTGGAACACAACCTCACAAGGGTGGTCATTGCAGCCTGTTCTCCAAAAGAGCATGAAAAGACCTTCAGGCAATGCCTGGAGAAGGCCGGACTGAACCCCTTTCTTCTGCAAATCGCCAATATTAGAGAGCAATGTGCCTGGGTCGTCAAGGATAAGGCCCTTGCCACTGACAAGGCGAAGGCCACCATTCATGCAGCGGTTAGGCGGGTGGTTCATCATGAACCTTTGGAGATCAAAGAAATAGAATGCCAACCCCATGTCCTGGTGGTAGGCGCCGGCATGGCAGGGATCAGTGCCGCGCTCACCCTGGCGCAAAAGAACAGAAAGGTCTATCTGGTTGAAAAGCTGCCCTGTCTTGGAGGCAAAGTGGCCCGATATGAAGATGTGTTTCCCAGCCTGGAGTGCGCCTCTTGCATCCTGGACCCCATACTAGATGAGGTCTTGCATAACGAGTATATCGAGATTCTGACATGGAGTGAGGTCCAAGAAGTATTAGGCTTTTACGGCAATTTCCTGGTCAAGGTGAACAAGAAAGCAAGATTTGTGGATACAGAAACCTGTATCGGCTGCGGTGCCTGTGTTGAGACCTGCCCGGTTAAGGTCGCCAATGAATACAATGAAGGGCTTGATGAGAGAAAGGCCATCTATATCCCTTATGCCGGTGCCCTGCCGAATGTGGCCGTGATCGATCAAGAGCACTGTCTCCGCTGGCAGGGAGAGGCCTGCAACGCCTGCCAGGAGGCCTGCCCTTTCGGCGCCATCATCTACGAGGAAACCGACCAGGTTCGCCAATTACGCGTGGGCGCCATCGTCTTGGCCACGGGTTTTGATCTGTTCGACCCGGCGAGGGCCTCCCAATACGGATACGGCAAGATTGATAATGTCTATACCAGCCTCGAATTTGAAAGACTGGTCAATTCCACCGGGCCAACAGAGGGAAAAATCCAATTACGAAACGGCCAGGTCCCTGAAAAGATAGCCCTGGTTCATTGTGTTGGTTCCAGGACCAGCCAGTTTCATGAACACTGCTCTGTGGTGTGCTGTATGTATCTGATCAAGTTTGCGCACCAGGTAAACGGGAAACTGCCTGGTGCTTCAATCACCGGGTTCTACTCAGATCTTTGCCTCCCGGGAAAAGAAGCACAGGGCTTCTTTAATAAGATCTCCCGAGAGGCCAACATCGCGTTGATGCATATGAAGCATCCCGATTCCATAGAGATGACGAAAGAAGATGAAAAGACGGTGATCAGGTTTACGGACATCCAAGGGCAGTCCCAGGCCGTTATTCCGGACATGGTCGTTTTGGCGCCTGCCATGGAAGGGGCGAGGGATGCTGAAACCGTGGCCAAGCTGTTTGACATATCTCAAGGAAAAGGTGGTTTTTTTGCTGAAGAGAGCACAACGCTGGCCCCTGTCTCAACGGCCATGGAGGGAATATTTATTGCCGGCTGTGCCCAAGGCCCAAAGGATATTCAAAGCTCGGTAGCCCAGGGGCAGGCAGCAGCCGGCAGGATACTGTCACGGCTTATCCCTGGTGAAAAGTTGGCCCTTGAGCCTGTGTCTGCTGAGGTGAACAAAGATCTTTGCTGTGGGTGCAAGCTGTGCATCAGCCTCTGTGCCTACAAGGCCATCACGTATGACGACGTGAAAAACAACGTTGCTGTCAATAAGGTCTTGTGCCGGGGATGCGGCGTCTGCGCTGCCGCCTGTCCCAGCGGGGCCATCCAGGCCAGCCATTTCACGGATGGGGAACTATGCGAAGAAATAAGAGGCCTGCTCCGGCAGGGTTAGAAAGAGCCATGCCACGATGACAGGTTTTGAACCCAAGATCATCGGTTTTCTTTGTAACTGGTGTTCTTACGAAGGAGCCGATTCTGCGGGAAGGGCGCGCAAGGCCTATCCTGCCAACCTGAGAGTCGTTAGAGTCATGTGCAGCGGCAGGGTCGATCCTCAATTCATCCTTGAGGCCTTTCAAGAGGGGGCCGACGGGGTGATGATCCTGGGCTGCCACCCGGGTGACTGCCATTACAAGGGAGGCAATCTCCAAGCCCTTAAGAGATATGGTGTATTAAAGAGGGTGCTAGGGCAATTTGGCATAGAAGAAGATAGACTGCGGCTTGATTGGATCTCAGCCGGCGAGGGAGACAAGTTTGTCCAAGTCGTTTCTGACATGACTGAAAGAATGAGGCAACTCGGCCCATTGCGCCGCTCATACTAGACGAAGGCAATGAAGATTTCCCTGACGGCTTGTCAGCATACAAACAATCATAGGGTGCTCCCTGTAGTGAGACCTTTATTGCATAATCTCGTCTCGCTCTTTGGTTTGGAATAATGCTCTCGGTGATAACAATGATGACGGCCTTTTCAGTATGATGAAAAAACCCAAGATTGCCCTATATTGGTGTTCAAGCTGCGGCGGCTGTGAGGAATCGGTCGTTGACTTGGCAGAGGATCTCTTAACGGTTGCGGCGGCCGTCGATATTGTGTTTTGGCCGGTAGCCCTGGATTTCAAGTATAAAGATGTTGTCGCCATCAATGATGGCGAGATCACGGCAACGTTGATCAATGGCGCCATCAGGACGGATGAACAAGAGCATATGGCTAAAATACTGAGAAAGAAATCCAGCTTACTGATAGCCCATGGAAGTTGTGCGCACCTCGGCGGGGTCGTGGGTCTGGCCAATTTTTATCAACGTGACGCTTTGCTGAGCCGCTTATATAAAGAGGTTCCCACGATAAACAATCCGCAGGGGATCTTACCACAAACCGAAACCATAGAATCTGGGAGAAAAGTAGAACTGCCGGATTTCCATGATACCGTCAAGGCCTTGGACCAGGTCGTAGAAGTGGATTACACTATCCCGGGTTGCCCCCCAACGCCAGAGCTCATCAAAGAAGCGATAATGATGATCCTGGAGGACCGGCTCCCCCCAAAGGGAAGCGTGCTGGCGGACAAGAAGGCCCTTTGCGATACCTGCCCTCGAAGAGACAGCAAGCCAGACAAGTTGCGGATCACAGAATTCAAACGGGTCTATGAAACTGAGTGGGACCCTACAACATGTTTTCTGGCTGAGGGCATTATCTGCCTTGGTCCTGCCACCAGGGGGGGGTGCAACGCAAGGTGTATCCAAGCCAATATGCCCTGTCGAGGTTGCTTTGGGCCCACAGACAACGTGAGGGACCAGGGCGCAAAATCGTCCTCATTCCTCGCATCCATCATCGATGTGACAGACGAAGAAGGGTTGAAGATGGCCGCAGATTCCATCCCTGATCCTGGTGGACTATTCTACAGGTATGCTCTGGCCTCATCCATATTGAAAGGGAAAATGACCAAGGACAGTTCATGAGCAAACGAATCACCATTGACCCCATCACGAGACTGGAAGGACATGGAAAGATTGACATCTTTCTTGACAACCAGAGTGATGTGGAGGGTGTTTACTTCCAAGTCCCCGAACTGAGAGGTTTCGAGAAATTTTGTGAAGGCCGGGCCGCAGAGGAAATGCCCACCCTGACACAAAAGATTTGTGGGGTCTGCCCCACGGCCCACCATACAGCGTCCAGCAAGGCACTGGATGATCTGTTCGGCGTTGAGCCGCCGCCTGCAGCAAAAAAGCTGAGAGAGCTCATGTATAGTGCCTTCATGTTTGAAGACCATCTATTGCATTTCTATTTTTTGGGAGGTCCTGATTTCATCGTGGGTCCCATGGCGCCAAGGGCCAAGAGGAATATTCTGGGCGTCATAGACAAAGTGGGCGTCGAAATGGGAAAGAGGGTCATTGATATCCGAAAACGGGTGCGGGGCGTCAACGCATTAGTCGGCGGAAGTGCTCTATATCCTGTTTGCGGGCTTCCAGGCGGCGTTTCCAAGGCCATAACCGAGGAGGAGAGGGCTAAAATACAGGGTGTGACAAAAGACGCCGTGGAATTTGCCAAACTGACATTAAATATCTTTGATGATGTGGTGCTCAATCATAAGGGGTTGGCAAACTGGCTCATGAGTGACGTGTTCTGCCACAAAACGTATTACATGGGTCTCGTTGATGATCATGACAAGGTCAACTTTTATGATGGAAAACTCCGGGTGGTCGATCCCAACGGCAAGGAGTTTGTCAAATTCGAGGGCAAGGACTATTTGGAACACTTAGAAGAACGGGTTGAACCGTGGAGCTATCAGAAGATACCCTACCTGAAAAACATCGGCTGGAAGGGGTTCATTGACGGACAGGATAGCGGCGTCTTCAGGGTTGCCCCCCTGGCCCGCCTCAATGCCTCTGAAGGCATGGCCACCCCCCTGGCCCAGGCCGAGTATGAAAAGATGTTTCATGCGCTAGGTGGGAAACCGGTTCATAACACCTTGGCCTACCATTGGGCCCGACTGATCGAGGTCTTGTACGCAGCAGAAAGAATGGACGAACTTGCCAGAGATGAAGAACTCACGAGCCCCCTGATACGCCATCTTCCTAATCAGCCTCCCAAAGAAGGCGTCGGTGTTTGCGAAGCGCCGAGGGGAACACTGATTCATCACTATAAAACCGACGAGAAAGCCATAGTAGAGAAGTTGAACCTCTTGGTTGCCACTCAGAACAATGCCGCAGCCATTTGCATGTCCATTGAAAAGGCTGCTCGGGCCGCTACAACAGGCGGGGACATTTCTGATGGCAAACTAAATGTGGTGGAAATGGCCTTTCGAGCCTATGATCCTTGCCTTGCCTGTGCCACCCACTGCCTCCCAGGCAAAATGCCAACGATGGTCCATTTGCCCTCTCCACACTAAGGTGGGCCGTTTGCTTCGCCAGGATGGGTTTGCCAAACAGCCCATACAGGCCGTTGAAATGGGTGACCCGGAGGTCCCTGTCTAAGAGCTGAGCCCCCTTTGCCAAAAGTGTCTCGTGCGAGACAGTTGTGAGACACAATAAGCGACACTTTTTGTCTCATAATGTTCCGGAGAGGTATTAAGAACCATCAGAGGCAAAAAGAGCAACGCTAATATATCAACATGTTAAGCACGGACACCATTTTTGGCATTGTGTTTGCTATATAAATGTACAGAACATGCTCCAGGTCACAAGGGCATGCGTCATGAAGCAAACAGGATCAAACACCAATGGAGACCAAAAAAGTACTTATCATTGAGGGAGTAAAGGCCGCCCGTGAGTATCTGAGCGGTCTAGTTAGAATAAACGGCTTCCATGCTCATGCCGTCAAGCGACAAGGGGAGTTTTTGAAGGCCCTGAGTCTTGAAAATCCAGACCTGCTGCTTCTCGGCTCAAGTATTGGTATGGACCAAATAAGCGCTTTCGGCGAAGTCCTTGAACGCGAGAATAAGGACATCCCGATCCTATTTATTCGCAACGGTAAAAAAATATCGGGAAAAACAAGCATCCTCAACAAGGCCAAGACCTCTTCCCTCCCCGGCAATTTTCATCCCAACGACTTGAAAGTGGCCAT
>JASFPF010000080.1:0-6146 GCA_050116135.1 Deltaproteobacteria bacterium
GAAAAACAAAAACTTAAGGGAAAGGATCACGTGCCCGCAGAGGAGCAGCGGTTTGTGGTGCCGGAAAACAAGCGCCTGAACCTCGAATACTATAAGAACAACTGCATCCATTTCTTTGTACCCACGGCGTATACGGCCTTGGCAATCCTTTCATATGACGCATTTCAATTCTCTGCATCGGCTCTCCACAGGGACTACAGTTTCTTGCAAGATTTCTTCAAGTACGAGTTTGCTTATGATGTTGATCAGACGCCGGAATATATGGTCCGAAAAACCCTCAAGGCCTTCATAGACGATGCCATTCTCATGCCTCACCCCACCCTTCCGGACACATACAACATGACTTCGGCAGGCTTTCGAAAATTGCTTTTTTTCGCCAGCTTTCTAAAGACCTACTTCGAATCGTATTGGGTGGTCCTTGATGTCTTGAAAGGATATGGCCGCAGAGAGCTGGTCAAAAAAGAACGCATGAAAAGAATCCGCGCGTTGGGAAATCAGCTATACAAACAAGAAGAAATAGACAGAAGAGAGGCCCTTTCTCAGGTCAACTATGAAAACGGTTTGACATTTTTCAACTTTAAGGGAATTCGAGGGAAGGAAGACCAAGAAGGAATTGAGCTTTACTCCCAGGTCATCCAAAAGTATTTGAACGTCTTCATGGGTCAAAAATAGCCCCCTGCCCTGTTGTGAACCGAAAGAGCAAGGGCGCCGCCTGTCCCGACGAGTGGGGACTGCAGGGATCGTCAATCGAAAAACGGTTCAGGGCTTTGGTTTTGTAGCGACAATGAGATGGTGTGAAAAGAGCCTTCTGGCGAGTCGTAATACGTCTGCTGCACTGACCTTTTCAATCAGTTTAGGATACATCACATCATAATCATATCCTAATCCTAATATCTCGTTAAGGGCAGAACTTGCCGCCTGGGCAGCCACGGTCTCCAGCCCCATTTCATGCATTGAGATACACATGTTCTTGCCTCTGTCCAGGGTGACGGCGTCCACTTCCCTAGCTTGAATCAAGGCGAGCTGCTCGAGAATGATCCCAAGCACTTCCTCATAATTTTCAGGTGTTGTCTGACTCATGATCCCGAAATAGCCGCCGTCGATCCCAAAGGCTGGATACGCATGGACATAATAGACCAAGCTCTTTTCTCTGCCCCTGAGGGCCTCATGGAGCCAACCGCTCGGATACCCGATGCCAGAAATCACGGCATCCAGCACATCCACCACTGGCGCGTCTGGATCACCAAGGGCAAGACCGTTAAAGCCAACGATAAGAGCGGCCGCCGTCTTTTGATTCAAGGTTTCAAAGGTTTTGTCTTCTTCAATATTGTGGGTCTCCAACTCAATAATAGGGTACTCCAAGATCGCAGGCTCAAAACCTTTAAAGGCCTCTTGCACCTCGGAAGTCACCACATCCGGCTCCACGTCGCCAAAGACAGCCAAGACCGCATTGTTCGGCTTTATGACCGAATCATAAAACCCTCTAATATCTTCTTGAGAAAATCTCTTCACCGTCTCTGCCGTGCCAAGCACATCGTTTCGGTAAGGGTGCTTGCGATAATAGTGCCTTTCGAAGAGCCGTGTAATCTCCGTGGTCCACTGTTCATCAAGTTTTTTGATGGCCATCAACGTGTCTCGTCGCTGCTTTTCGATTTCAGTTCTCGGAAAACTGGGATGAAGAACCACATCGGCTAGCAGATCGAGGGCTATATCAAAGTGATCCTTTAAGACCGTCACCGACAGGCTCACCGTATTGTTTCCGGAACTCGCTTTGATTGATCCCCCCACGTCTTCAAGGGCCTTGGCGATCTCAAGCTTGCTCCGGGTCACTGTGCCTTTGGTCAAGAGACTCGCCACAAAATGACACAGCCCTGTTTGGTCGGGCCGTTCAAACCGAAGTCCGCCTTTCGCAAAAAACTGGAAGGAAATAATAGGCGCACCTACAGATCTTTTTAGGAGAAGGGTCATCCCGTTGGGAAGGATTTGTCTTTCAATCTCTGTCTCCAAGTCCTCGGCAGGCGGGGGGGCCTCCCGGTGAGCTGCGACCGAAGGGGGCCTTACGACGGCCAGTGTCATTCGGTCCTTCGTGAAGTATTTTTGAGCCACCCGTCTCACGGCCTCAGCAGTGACTTTCTGGATCTTCGACACATAGCCCTCGCCAAAGTAGGGATCCCCCGTAGCCACCCAATCTGACGCCAGTTGGCCGGCTTGGCTTTGAACAGACTCCTGGCCAAAGACATAATCCGCCACCACTTTATTTTTTGCCCGTTTCAGAGCCTCTTTGCTCACCAGAGTTGTCTTGACATCAGAGAGTTGTGTCCAAACCGCATCCATAGCTTGCCCTAGATTCTCATAGGAAAGATCCATGGAAATGAAAAACTGGCCCTGTGCAAAAGAAGGCGTCCAGCTCCATGCACCGATGGAAAGCACCAGCCCCTTTTGGTCCCGCACGGCCTGATAAAGCCTGGAGGTCCGTCCGTCACCGAGGATGATGGCGAGCACATCTAGGGCATAGAGGTCCGGATCAGTGAGGGGGACGCTTCGAAAACCCAAACGGGCCTTTGTGAGTCTTGCGATTGGCAGGGTCTTTTCCACGGTGCGGGGCGCAAGCTGGGGTGGTTCAGCCGGTAAGACATAGGGGGGATTGGCAACTCGTTTCAGGCTCCCCACCAGCTGGAGGATCACCCTGAATACCTCTCCTTTATCCACATCGCCTGCTACGGCGATGACCATGTTCTCGGGGGTATACCAACGACGGTAATGGGCAATCAGGTCCTGTCTGTCCATTTTGAGAAAAACATCTCTTTCCCCAATCACAGGATAACGTGCCGGATGTCCTCGGTATGCCGTCTTCATGAACGACTGCCACAGCTGCTGGGATGGATTGTTTTCTCCTAATTGAAACTCCTGTAGGATGACCCCCTTCTCCCTCTGGTATTCTGTCTCATTGAATTGACAATCGGTCACATACGCCAAAAGGAGTTCAAGGGCCGCTTCATAGTGTGCACTGGTGGTATTAATAAAATAGACCGTATCGTCATAGCTGGTATAGGCATTGCTAGCCCCACCCATGGCCTGGAGTCTCTCCTTGATCTGGTCCTCGGTCAACGTCGACGTTGTCCCGCCTGACACAACGTGTTCAAGATAATGGGAGAGCCCGCCGCCCATCCGCTCACCCTCAAAAATGGCTCCAGTCTTGACAAGGACTTGACAGGAAACCACTTTGGATCCGTGGGCTTCCCTGATCATCACAGTCAGCCCGTTCTTCAACACAGCAAAGAGGTCATTGGGCTTGGAAGGCAGAACCCGATCCACCCACTCGCTTTCCATTTCAAGGCCATTGGTGTCCTCTTTAGGCGATGAGTCGACTTGCGCGTCGCCACACCAGCCATTGTGGACAAGAAAGATCAGGCAGGCGAACAGAAAAAAGACAACCAGTTGTGCCCTGCCCATGCCCCCCTTTGAACGAACCATTTGATCCATCATGCCTCCTCACAAACGCCGCTGAAACGGGTCCTTCGTCACACGCACCCCTGAGGGTTACAATCATCTCGTATGGTTGTATATGTGATATGCTAACATGAGGCACCACAAACAACAATGTTTTTGAACAGTTGCTCTGCGCCGCGGCCTTCTTGACAGTGATTTGCCGGGCTGGCATGATGCCCCTTATGAAAGCTATGATCTTGGCTGCAGGCCTTGGGACGCGCCTGTTGCCCCTGACAAAAAATGAACCCAAACCCCTTTTCCCCATTCTTGGCCAACCGTTAATTGACATCTTAATTCGCAGGCTCAAACAGGCAGGCTGCGAAGCCGTGATCATCAATACCCACCACTTGGCCCAAAAGATCGATCAGTTCGTCAACGAGCAGGACTATGGCATTCCCGTCTATACTCGCTTCGAGCAAACCATCCTGGGGACAGGGGGAGGCATCAAGAACGTGGAGGATTTCTGGGATGAGAAGCCCTTCATGGTTGTAAATGGTGACATATTCTCCAACATTGACCTTGCAAAGGCTTATAAGTCTCACCTTAACCATGAAAATCCCGTGACTCTCGTGCTTCACGACTGCCCTCCCTTTAACCATGTCTGGGTAGACGCAGGAGACCACATTGTCGGCTTTGGCCAACGGGGACCTTGCCCCCCAAGCCGCTCCGAGCCTGCACAGTCAGCACAGACAAGAGGGCACGGGCTAGACACAAAGGTCCGTCAGCTTGCATTCACCGGGATCCAGTGCGTTGATCCCCAGGTCCTTGGTTTCATCCCGCCAGGGACTCATTATAGCATCATCGATGCCTATTGTGAGATGATACAGTCAGGAATCATACTCAGAGGCTATATGGCCCGGAACCACTACTGGCATGACATAGGTACGATGGCAGGATATCAGGGGGCCATCAGGGAGGCCCTGGCCCGGAAGGCACTGGAGACCTTCTCCCCGGTGGCCGAATCAGGGTCCCTGGTCTGGACCAACCTTAAAGGGGATGGGTCCGACCGCACATGGTATCGTGCGTCTTTGGGAAAGTCGTCTGTTGTTGTCGTCGATCATGGCCTGCCGCCTGAAGCTGACCCATGTGAAGCAGATTCTTTTTTTGCCATCGGCCAGCATCTCCGCTCCAAGGGCATCCCCGTGCCTCGGATCTACGGCTATGATCGCCCATCAGGCATGGTTGCCCTAGAAGACCTGGGCGATCTTCACCTCCAGACGGTGGTCCGCCGGGCAGATGATCCTGAAAAGGTTGTCCTCCATTATCGGGCTGTCCTGGACATTCTCATCAAAATGGGCGTTGAGGGGGCCAAGGGATTTGATCCAGCCTGCACATACCAGACCCCAAGCTATGATCGAGAGTTTATCATTGAAAGAGAGGCCAAGTACTTTGTAACGGCCTTTTTAAATGGATACAAGGGTCTTGAAATAGGGTTTGAACAACTTAAACAAGAATGTGAACTAATTGCTGAAATAGCCATTAAAACAGATTATATTGGGTTTCTTCATCGAGATTTCCAATCACGGAATATTATTGTCAGAGAGGAAAAACACTATGTGATTGACTTCCAGGGAGGTCGCCTCGGGCCCCTGCAATACGACCTGGCCTCATTGCTTATTGATCCATATGTGGAACTTCCCCAAGATGTACAGGACCGTTTGCTTTCCGATTATCTGACAAGGCTCTCTGAGCTCGTACCCGTTGATCGTGGCCGTTTTCTTCATGCCTATCAATATTGTGCCATCAACCGGAACTTACAGATACTGGGCGCTTTCGCCTTTCTAAGCCGCCAAAAGGGCAAGAAAGAATTCGAGCCCTATATCCGGCCAGCCCTAAGATCTCTGAAACAAAGGCTTCAAAACTTTGAGCCCCAGGTCTGCAAGCAACTCAGACATATTGTGGAAGGGCTTTAGGCCCCTAAAGCTTCCAGCAGCGGACTTGGTGACCCTCTCCTGCTTCATAGAAACCGATTTCTGCCTTCCGACATCGATCTTCGGCCAAAGGACATCGTCCCTGGAACTTGCACCCCGGCGGGGGATTGAACGGGCTGGGCACATCACCGGAAAGGGTTGTGGACTTACTTCTATCGTTTGGTTCGGGCCGAGGCGCAGCCGACAGGAGTGCCTGGGTGTAAGGATGGCGGGGTTCTTCGTAGAGCACCTCTGCCGGAGCATACTCCATGATCTGACCCAGGTACATGACCGCCACTGTATCACTCATATAGCCCACCACGTTGAGATCATGGGAAATGAAGAGATAGCTGAGGCCTAGCTGGGCCTGGAGATTTTTAAGGAGATTGATAATCTGGGATTGAATCGAGACATCCAAGGCTGATATGGGCTCATCGCAGACGATCAAGGACGGCTCCACGCTCAGGGCTCGTGCTATGCCGATACGTTGGCGCTGGCCGCCGCTGAATTCATGGGGATAGCGACCAGCCCCACCCGGAGCCATGCCAACCATCTCTAGCAGTTCCTCCACACGCTTCTTGCGCTTAGCCCTGTCTCTTACACCCCGAGCCCGAAGGCCTTCCTCAATCGACGCCCCAACGGTCATGCGCGGATTCAAGGAGCCGAAGGGGTCCTGGAAGATGATCTGCATTTCTTTACGTAACGGTTTCATCTCCTGCCGAGACAGCCGGCTGATATCCTGGCCCC
>JASFPF010000081.1:0-6140 GCA_050116135.1 Deltaproteobacteria bacterium
TCGGCGCATATGATCCCCACTAGGGTGATGTTCGGATAGTGATGCCCCTTTGCCACCATCTGAGTCCCTACAAGGATATCGATATTGCCTTTTCTCAGGTCTTTCAAAATCTCCACGAGGGCCCCTTTTCGGGCCGTCGTATCCCCATCTATGCGCGCGGTTCTCGCTTCCGGGAAAATCGTCTTGACCTTGGCCTCCACCTGCTCTGTGCCGAGACCAAGGAGCTTAATCTTGGGGTTGCCACAAGCCCGACATCCAACCGTTTGAGCACAAGTGTACCCGCAGTAATGGCACCTAAAGGCGTTGGTCCCCTGATGGAATGTCATGGTTACGTCACAATTCTTGCACCGAACAGGCTCCCCGCAACACGTGCAGGTGGGGTAGTTGGCAAACCCACGGCGGTTGAGGAAAAGGAGGACCTGTTCACCACGATTCAAGGTCTCGGCAACCGCTTCCTTGAGTGCTGTGGTCATGAAAGGCTTGGCATAGCGGCCTCCCTGTCTCTCCCGAAGATCGACGACCTTGATATCCGGCAAGGCTTGGTTTTCGATCCGCTTCCAGAGATTAAGCCCTTTGAATTTCTTTGCCCGCACATTGTAATATGACTGAACAGACGGTGTGGCAGAGCCAAGAAGTGCTACAGCCCCTTCAAGCTTGGCCCGGACCACGGCCAGGTCTCGTGCATGATACCGAAGCTTGCTTTCCTGCTTGTAGGAGTCGTCGTGCTCCTCGTCCACAATGATCAGGCCCAAGCGATCAAAAGGCGCAAAAATGGCAGAGCGGGCCCCAATGGCCACCCTTGCCTCCTTGCGCACGATGCGCATCCACTGGTCAAAACGTTCGCCCTGGCTCAACCCACTGTGCAGCAAGGCAATGCAATCGCCGAAACGGGCGCGAAAGAGCCGCTCTGTCTGGGAAATCAAGGCAATCTCTGGAACCAGCACAAGGGCCTGATAACCCTGATCCAGGGCTGCCGCCACCGTCCGCATGTAGACTTCTGTCTTGCCACTCCCGGTGATCCCGTAAAGAAGGTACGTTCCAAACCCCCTGCCCAGCTTTTCTAACACCGCGGCGACCACTGAAGCCTGCCCCCCTGTCAAGGTGGGCGGGCCATCATCCGATTTGATCGGTTCGCCAAAGGGGTCCCGATACACACTTCGCTCCACCACATCCAAAAAACCATCGGCTGCCATCTTCTTGACGAGACGTCCGGCCGACGGAACCTCGGCCCTTAAGGCCTTGAACGACATCTCGCCATGGCCTTCAACCATCGTGAGAATCTTCTGCCTGGCCGGCGAAAGCGAGGCAGATGACGGTCGACTTTCCACCGCCATGACATACCGTTCCTTCTTGGGTCGAACCCTTCCGGGCTTGAGTTTTTGCTCTCTGATAATCCAGCCTGCATGCTCCAGCCTGCGAAGCGCTGCTAGAGAAATGTCTTCTTTCAGAGTCTTCAATAGGGTACGTAACCCCAAGGGCCCGCGGTTTTCAAGTGCTTCCAGCACCGCACGATCACTGGTCTTCAGCCTGCGGCTTGAGAGCGCAGAGCGCCCTTCATTGGTAATCCCCACGGTTTGAACCTGGGTCACATTTAGGCCGCCGGGAAGGGCACCCTTGACGATTTCTCCCAGAGGATAAATATAATAGTCTGACATCCAACGAAAAAACTGAATCATGGAAGGTGGAAACAGAGGCACCTCGTCTAGGATGTCAAGGACCTCTTTGATCCCTTCCTGGTCTGTGGCCTCACAAAGGTCTAGGATGTATCCTGTGACCTGGAGGTTCCTGAAAGGGACCAACACCCGCTTTCCCACCTCGGCCCAAGGGAGAAGGGGTCTTGATATTTCATAGGTGAAGGTCTTGGAAACGGGCAGCGCTACCGCTACTTCCACGTATCGCTTTCCACGGGAACACAATGGGTGATTTCCTATTGTCTTTTTCCTTGATTTGAGATCTCAGATTTCATATCAGTGTAATCAGGACATTGCTACATAAAACAGCGCATCGGCACTGACAGGAGGTTTCCCATGCAAGAATACACCATTCATCCCCTCGTTGTGGGGGCCAATGAGACAGACCAGGGGATTATGACCTACCTCCGTGATTATGGACAGCGGATCTGGATTCCCATCTATGTCTTTTACCTAGAAGGTGGCGATAAGAAAATCTTGGTGGACACGGGGCTTGAGCAGTTTGTGGTGCCTGATGAGGTGGGGGAAAAATACGGCTTTGATGTCCTGGAATTTGAAGACGCCCTTGCCACGGTGGGCCTTAAGCCTGAGGACATTGATGTGATCATTCACACCCACCTTCACAACGATCATTGTGAGAACGATTACAAGTGTCCCAATGCCAAGGTTTACGTCCAGAAGGCAGAGATGGATTTTTTTAGGCATCCTCATCCTATTGACCACCGGTATTACCCGGACGTGTTGGACGGGGTCGATGTGGTGGAGGTGGAAGGAGATGTGAATATCCTCGAAGGGATTGACGTTATTTTCAGCCCCGGACACACGGTCGGTGGGCAATCAGTGGCCATCAATACGTCAAAAGGCAAGGTCGTCATCACGGGGTTTTGCTGCAACGAAAAGAACTTCCCTGCCAAAGGGCCGGCCATTGCGCCAGGCGTGCATATCGATGTGAGAGAGGCTTACGATAGTGCCCAAAAGATCAAAGATATGGCGGAGATCCTGGTCCCTCTCCATGATCTTTCGATCGGCAAAATGAAGACCATCCCCTAGCTGGCGTTTGGATGTCACCCGCTCTACTCAGCAGCTTAGATGCAAGCCGGCAACCACCTTCTTGCCCTCTTTGATGAATCGGTTGTACGTATGACAAGCTGATTCCGTTTTTTCCACCAGCACCTTGACGCCACAGCCTTCAAAGGCGGACTTCACGGCATCGGATACGCGCATGGCGCCATAGGCCCCGGTCCCAAAGATACAAACCGAAGCATCCGCACCGAGTAGATCCTTCACGTCCTTTGGCTCCACAAGGTGCCCCCTGGAACGCCACCAGCCTGCAATGACTCTATCCCCTACCAGCTTGACGTCGTCCTTGTATACCTTTCCGTCGATCTCAATGGCGCCAAAGCGGTAACTTTGAATCTCCATGGCAGGTTACTACATACTGTATAGCTTTTCGTCATAAAGACGAATCCAGCTGTTCTCTAAGGCGGTTACAGCCTCTCCGGTCTTGTCAACTTCCAGAATGAGTACGGGATCTTGGGTTTGGAGGCAGGGATAGATGTGAAGGATATTAATGTCTCGAGACTGGAGTATCTTGAGGATGGTATTCAATCCTCCTGGGTGATCCGGGATCTCAGCAGCAATCACCTCCGAGGTTTCAACCTTGAGGCCAAGGCCGGTCAAGACCGAGATCGCTGACTTGGGATCGCTCGTAATGAAGCGAAGGGTCGCTTTCTTCTTTTCAGTGCCCACCCAGAAGGCATGAACCTGCACGTCGTTTTCATACAGATCACCCACGACACGTGCAAGCTCTCCAGGCCTATTTTCGACTTTCAGGACGACTTCCTTGATGGTCATAACTATGATTCCCCTCCAGTCTCTAACCTATTACCTCGATGGCTCTTTCATAAAAGAGGCGCCTTCCTTGAGTGCCAAGGTGTTCATCTTATGGACCTTTGTGCCCTTCGCGGCAAAGATCTCCTTGACGCTTGTGATCACTGACTTCAAGGAAACCAAACCGGTCTTCTGAGCAAACGCCCCGATCATCACCATATTGGCACCTCGGGCATGACCTAGTCTGTCAGCAATGGTGTTTACCGGGACGGACAGGACTGCTATATCAACCCGTTTCGGCCTGAGTTCGACCAAATCATCATTCAAAAAAATCGTACCCCCTGCCTTCACCTTTCCCTCAAACCGCACCAGGGAAGGCGTATTCATCAGCACAGCAAAATCTGGAAATGATGCCACCGGCGAGGCAATGGGCTCGTCGCTAACGGTGATGGTACAGTTGGCAGTTCCGCCGCGCACTTCTGCGCCATAGGAGGGCAGGTAAGTCACGTGCTTGTCTTCATGCATGCCTGCCGAGGCCAGAACATAGCCCATCATCAGGACCCCCTGTCCTCCAAAGCCGGAAAATACGGTCTTTGTCATGCCCATTGTCTGAATTAGCCTCGCCCCACGTTTTGTTTCCTTTGCCTTTTTCCACAAAGCCCACTGAACCTTAAGTGGACACCATATCCTTGATCACCATCGGGGGGTAGCTTTTTACGACCTCTTCGTCGACCCATTTGCAAGCGTCCACAGGTGAAAGCTTCCAGTTCGTGGGACAGGGCGACAACACCTCAACCAGGGCAAAGCCGAGATCATCCATCTGCACTTGAAACGCCTTCTTGATCGCCTTCTTGGTCTTCATAATGTTTTTCGGTGATGTCACCGAGGTCCTTTCTATATATACACTGCCAGCTGCAACGGCCAGCATTTGACTGAGGTCCAAAGGGTTTCCATCCCGAAGGGCGACTCTCCCGCCAGGTGTGGTGGTGGTCGTTTGGCCCAAGATGGTCGTTGGAGCCATCTGCCCGCCGGTCATGCCGTAGACCCCATTGTTTACAAAAATGACGGTTAACCGTTCCCCTCGGTTAGCCGCATGGATGGTTTCCGCCGTGCCAATGGCCGCGATGTCGCCATCCCCCTGATACGTGAACACGACAAGGTCAGGACGGGCACGCTTTATGCCCGTGGCCACAGCCACCGCCCGTCCATGGGGGGCCTCTCCCATGTCCACGTCAACATAGTTATACGCCAGCACGGCACATCCTGCCGGCGGAACCCCCACAGTCCTTTCACGAATCCCAAACTCGTCAATCACCTCAGCTATAAGCCGATGGATAATGCTGTGGCCGCATCCTGGACAATAATGAAAAACATTCTCCTTCAGCGATTCGGGCCTCTTGAATAACTGTTTTGCCATGGCGGTTTCCCTCAACCCTTTTCGGCCTGTTGCTCCTTGTGCTCAGCCGAGTTCGTACCTGTAAAGAACCTTGGTGATGGCATCTGCAATCTCATGGGGTGTCGATATGACACCGCCAGGCCTGCCGTGAAAGTGAACCGTGGCCTTATCGCCAACACTCATGTTGACATCTTCGACCATTTGACCAAGGTTCATTTCAAACACGAGGATATGCTTGAGCCTGGGGGTCAAGGCCTTGAGCTCCCTCTCAGGGAATGGCCACAGGGTGATAGGTCTAAAAAGACCCACCTTCAAACCCGCGTTGCGAACCCGGTTGACAGCCCCTTTTGCGATGCGAGCTGCCGTGCCAAAGGCTACCACGGCAAGCACTGCATCATCGAGAAGATATGACTCATGCTCGGTCTCACGCTCGCGGATGGCGGCATACTTCCTGGCCAGCTTCCAGTTGTGTTGTTCCATCTTTAATGGGTCCAACAACAATGAAGCAAGCAGGTGGCCATGCCGCCCCTTAGCGCCGCTCAGTGTCCAATCCTTCCGAGGAAGGGTGGACGGGTCAATAGGATCCGGAAAAGTCACGGGTTCCATCATTTGGCCCATCAGGCCATCACCCAGCAGGACCACGGGCAAACGATAGAGGTCAGCCAAATCAAAGGCCTTCATGGTCAGGGTAACCAACTCCTGCCCCGAGTGAGGGGCTAGCACAATGGTTCGATAACCCCCATGCCCACCGCCCCTGGTGGCCTGAAAATAGTCCTGCTGACTTGGGGCAATGTTGCCAAGACCGGGCCCGCCACGCATCACGTTGACCACCACGGCAGGCAATTCTGTGCCGGCCATGTAAGAAATTCCTTCCTGCTTTAAGCTGATCCCCGGGCTGGATGAGGAGGTCATAGCTCGCATACCAGTCATGCTCGCCCCCATGACCATGTTGATGGCAGCCAGCTCGCTTTCCGCCTGAATGAAGGTGGCGTCTTCAAGTTCAGCAAACCGCTTAGACAGATATTCTGGTAGCTCATTTTGCGGCGTAATGGGATAACCCGCATAGAAACGGCACCCAGCGCGCGTTGCCGCCTCGCCGATCACATGACTCCCTCGCATTAATCTTTTATCCACGGAATACCTCGATGGCGACGTCAGGGCAAGTGATGGCACACAAGGCACATCCAGTACACTTACGGTTCTTACTCTTTTCCCGTTCCGTG
>JASFPF010000082.1:0-6106 GCA_050116135.1 Deltaproteobacteria bacterium
TCTCAGGCCCATCTTATTTGTGGTCAGATTAATGGCGTTCAGAAAGATCGAACCACCTCTGGTCTGCCAGGACCACAGACGTGTCGATCTGGCGGTCGGGAATGGACCAGTACGTCTTGAGCAATCGCTCCTTTTCTTCTGGAGTGACCACTCGAAAGCCGTGCTTCTCATAGAAACGAATCGCCCAAAGAGCATCCGCCCAGGTGCCCACCAATGTCGGGCGAGTGGTCTTCTTGTAAAGTGCAGATAAGAGTCTTCCACCGAAGCCCTGATTCCGCTTGGCAGTGCGGACATAGGCGTGCCTTATGAGTGTGACGTCTTTCACGTCCTGAATGCCCATAACGCCAATCAATTGACCCTCTTCCTCATAGCCCCAAAATATCACACCTTGATCGATTTCGTGGCTCAGCTCATCTTTAGACATATAAGGGACGTGCCACCGGTCTTCTGGGATGACCCCTTCATAGGCTTCTGCGGCATCGTTGATGATGGTGTACATGGTTTCAAAATCGCTGATGTGACATAGTCGAATCATGGCATCTAACGTTGATCAGGGTTGCGAGTTCTGAGTTGCGAGTTTCGGGTATCGGTTCTCCTTTTAGTCTTTCGAACCCCCGGAGATCACGGAGCCCGCTGCTTGGTGCCCACATCTGGCATTACCCTTGATCCCTGGTACTCAGATTCCTGAACCATACAAAGTAACTCCTAAACAAGGCCACCTCTCCGTCTGTGATCGTCTCGGCAAATGCATAAACTTCCCTTTCCTCGTCGGGAAGGTTTCTTGACCGACACTTGGACATGGCATCGGCGATGTCGTCGATTCTGCTCACCAGTTCCATGGACTCCCTGTTGTCCTCATGGCTCAGGTCCAAGTAAGTCTTGGCCGTGACATTGCGCTCCATGAGTGCGTTAATACGACGGATGGTCTCTTCAATAAACCTTCTTGGCATAGGGCCACCTCAGCCTTTTTCCCGGTGAATGCGATGGGCTCCTATCAGGGACCCGCTCTTTGATCTTTGGGGCCCTTGTCTGTCTTGCGCATCGCCTTCGAGGTCTTCTCCTTAGCCCGTTGCCTGAGATCAGGGGGCCTCACGCGACTCTTGCGCAGCCGCGCCTTGCGCTTTGCGTCGCCGTACTTTCCAAATCTACCGCCCATGGGCTGCCTCAAACTCGTTTTGTGGGGCACAACACTTCATGGTCTCAAGCCTGGGTCTCAAATCCATAATAAATGGTTCATGGAAAGGGTCCAGAGCTTTGCTTCAACGCCGCCAGAAGCCCTGAGAGACGATATTCCATGTCGGCCTCCCTGCCGGAGAAGAAGTGGTCTGTATGGGCGATGACGTCAATGAGGTGTCCAACCCCGCACGCAGAGGCCCTGGATGTCACTTCCTCAGGCGGGGCGATCTCGTCATGTTCAGCCAACAGGATCTTTTTGACCACCGGGAGGCCCAAAGAGAGTGTCTCGTCCAACAGGAAGGGCGGCGGTGCGATGAGCACAAGGCTATCCACACCGTGATCCGGCCTGTGACAGTAAGCCAAGGCAATGCAGGCGCCAAAGGAGTAACCCACCAGGACCTTGGCCTGAGGATGAAGGCGTTGGTCTAAAAAATCGAGGGCCGCGCCCACATCATCTTGCTCGCCCACGCCGTTGTCGTAGCTTCCCTCGCTCAAGCCCGCCCCCCTAAAGTTGAAGCGCAAGGTCGCAAGGCCGCTAGCCTGCCCGGCGCGTACCACCGCTTCCACCACGTTGTTGTCCATGATGCCGCCGTAGAGGGGATGAGGATGGAGTGCAAGGAGGGTCGCGGTGCCTTGGGAGGCGTCTTCGGCCAGACGGCCTTGAAGCCGTCCGGCAGGACCGGGAAACTGGATCTCTTTTTCTCGCAGCTGCTCAGAACCCACATGAACCCCGTTTCACTGAATGTACAGTGGCGATGTCTAAACTAAGGAGAGGGTTCGCTGAATTTGTATCCAACGCCATACACGGTACTGATAATCTCCTGGCCGGGAAGTCTTGAATCGATCTTTTTGCGAAGGTTCTTCACATGGGTGTCTATAGTGCGATCATAGCCCTCAAAATCATATCCCTGGACCTTGTTGATGAGCTCGTTTCGGGAGAAAACACGGCCCGGGTGGGTCATCATGACCTTCAACAATCCGAACTCACTGGGTGTCAACTTGAGCTCCTCGTCGTCGATGGTGACCTGGTGGGTTTCTTCATTGAGACGAATGGGCCCGACAACCAGTCTCTTGGCATCTGACTCTGGGTGAACGCGCCTGAGGACCGCTTTCACTCGAGCCACGACCTCTCTGGGGCTGAAGGGCTTGCATACGTAGTCATCAGCGCCCAGCTCCAGTCCGATCAGTCGATCAATTTCCTCGATCCGGGCCGTTATCATGATGATCGGAACGCTGGAGAACTTCCTGATGGCCCGACATATCTCCATGCCATCTTTTCCCGGCAGCATGACATCCAGCAAAATCAGGTCAGGGGGATTCTCTTTGACGGCCGAGACGACCCCATCGCCCTGATAAAGACAAGACACGGCAAAACTCGCAGCCTCCAAATAGTCCCGAAGCAGCTCGGCGATCTTGGTTTCGTCTTCAACGATCAGTATGCTATGATGTGTGGTCATGTCCTCTGATTCCTGCGTTTTGGTCCGAGATCAGGGGCAATTCGATGTCAAACCTGAGTCCGCCCGATGGCCCGTTGGCTGCACGGATCTTGCCGCCATGGGCCTCTACGATGCTCTTACAGATGGACAGGCCCAAGCCACTGCCCCCCCTGGCGCGGGTCCTGGCATGATCGACCCGGTACAACCGATCAAAGAGACGTTCCACCGAGGCGTCCGGAACACCGGGTCCGGAATCTTCAATATGAAGCAACAGCCGGTTTTCTCCTCGTGTCTGCCAAAGTCTCAAATGCCCCGGACGGTCTATATACCGTAGCGCATTTTCAAATAGATTGGAAAATAGTTGGGTTAAGCGATCCCCATCTCCTTTGAACGCCACCTTTGGATCGGCTGAAAGCTCGTCAAAGACCGTGATTTGATGCTGAGCGAACCTGGTTTCAAAGAGTCTCACCGTCTCTTTCAACACCTCTGCAGGATCAACCGTCTTCTTGTTGAGAGGCAAGGCGCCCGTTTCCGCCAAAGACAGGTCGTGAAGGTCATTGACGATCTTGCTGAGATAAATCACCTCTGAATGGAGCGAATCAAGATTCTGTCCACTTTTTTCTCGCACCCCGTCTTGCATGGCCTCGATCTCACCGCGCAAAATAGACAACGGCGTCCTCAGTTCGTGCGATATGTCGGTCAGCCATTGCCGTCGCATCTGCTCGGATTGTTCCAGGGTCTTGGCCATCACATTGAAATCAGCGGCGAGTTGACCTAGTTCGTCCTTGGACTGCACATCAATTCTTGTGTCGAATTTAAGTGAGGTCAATGCCCGCGTCCCGGCCGTCAGCTCTTTGACGGGCGCCAACATGTTCTTTGACAAAAAATAGGACACAACGGCCACCAGCAGCAACATGGCCGTGCCAGCCAGATAGAATACCTTCGATTGCTCCTTTAAGTAAGCCACATCCAAGGGGTGGGACAAACGCTCATGTTTCCTGAGTCCCAGCCACCCGACCGTTTGACCGTCAACCTTGATTTCACGAAGGGCATGACCCTCCACAGAGCGGGCACGTCCCACCACAGGCGCCTTCAGTTCGTCAAAAAGCGTCACCCGATGTAGCATTCGATAGACATACCTTATTTGTGACTGATCCGTTCCAATATTATCGCCTCGCGGCCGATCCTTCTGACCCTTTCTTGTCACCATCGTGCGTTCAGAAACAGGGCCTCCAGAAGGCGAGGAAGAAGCGAGCTTGCTCTGCCTCAGGGTCGCGAACCAGAGAAAATAATTCCCCTTTAACGATTGCCACCCTTGTCGCTTTTCATATTCTGCAGTCAACCTATCAACGAACTCGTCAAGCATGTCGATTTCCACTTTGTGAACATAATCAGAGAAATTGTGGTAGGCAAAAAACCTGATACTCCCTATCATCAGGGCCAAAACGACAAAGAACGTCAACAGGAATGCGGCAAATATCTTATAAGAAAGTTTGGTCCTCACATCGCCTCCAAAACGATGGGGCAAATGCCTTTTCTGCAAACTAGTTGGAGCCTTCAGGATCACTCCAACTCTTTTGGAGATGATTCTAATAGATTAATATACTTTATCCCATATTTCAAACCAAGTATCACACCTCACAGTCTTCACATGTTTTCTCCACATTCTCCCCATAATTTGATCATGACGCCATGAGGTTCTTGTCAATACCCACATTTTTCACATGCCCTCTTCATATTTCCGCCACAATGAATCGCTATAATGCAAAACAATGGGACAAGGTCCAAAGGATACAAAGAACCCGTTCAAATCAACCGACTCAATGCTCCCAGGGTAGAAAGTCCTCGGGGGACAAGAGAGGAGGAACCATGAGACATTCTTTGAGGATGCCAATCGGGCGTGAATTGCTCACGATTACGTATCATGGCCGTGTCTTTTTTGAATGCAAATCTGCAACTCTGAAACCCCGCGGTCATGCAGAGCTGGGGCGAGTCGCCAACGTGATCAATCTTTTCCCGGACATGGCGATCCATGTTGAAGTGCGTTTGGACGCTAGTGGTTTCCAAGGAAACAGCCTGGATTTGCAAGAGGCCCGTGTCAGAGCGGTCAAGGATGCTTTACTCGAACAGGGGGTAGACCCCAGTGGTGTGCAGACAACCATTCATCGTGCCTCCCAGACGTTGAGAGCAGAGGATACGATCAGTGTCAAGGTAATCGACCGTTTCATGGCGCCATACGGACAGACTCTGACTGGCTATCACATCGGAGGCCAATCCTATCGTCAAGCGTGTTGAGCCAAGCACTGGAAAAACCCAATGCCGCCCAGGCAGGGAGGACAGGGTGAAAAAGGCCCGAAAAATAATCGCAACGGTCACCATATATGTTCAGGAAGACCCTGATGGGCAGGGAGACCCATGGCCAACGAGGGCACCAGCGTTTTCAGACGGCAACCCCAGTCACCCATCCTCGCAAAGCGGCTCTCGCCGTTCGGCTTCTGCAAGGCGCTGGTTTCTATCATTTTTTATCGTGCTGGTTGCCGTAGCCTTCTCAGGCTATTCCTGGCTTGATGCTATCGCCCGTCTTCGTTCAGACGATCACGGAAAGACTATCATCCGTCGGGCCATCGTGAACGCACCTGTCTCCCTGCCCACCCCCAAGGTTTCTCAGGAGACCTTGAACGCCATCGCCTCAAAAGCCCCACCCTACCCAATGGCCAGGGAGCAACCCAATGGGGCATCACCCAACAACGCCACAAAACAGCAGCAAAAGGCACCCCAGGCCTCCCCGGATCCCAACCCACGGCCCCTCAAGCAGACGACCTTGTTCGGCCAAGCCCTGGCGCTTCACAAAGACGGCCGACTCCAGGAAGCCAAGAAAATGTATGAAGCCGCCTTGGAGCGTTCCCCCAATCTTGTTTCGGCCCTAAACAATCTTGGCACGATTCATATTGGCGAGAAGGACTACGCTCAAGCTCACAGCGTCCTTGAAAAGGCCACGCTGGCCGACCCTTCCTATGCAGACCCCTACTACAATCTCGCATGTTTGAAGGCGCTGCAAACCAATGTGGAGCAGAGCCTGTTCTACCTAAAAAAGGCGATTGCTGCAGATGACACCGTCCGGGATCGCGCAAAAGGGGACATAGACTTAGCCAACATACGGGGACACATTGAATACGAGGAAATAGTCAATGGTGTAAAAAAATCTTAGCCTTGTCCCCACCCACGAAATCTTGTCCCATCAATGGGCACAGGCATCAGTTTCCAACTCCCCGCTTTTTCCCTGCACCCCCAAAAAACGGTCTCCCGAGTCATAATTCTCAAGAATTTCCACAAATTGTCGATATATTTGTCACCGGGGCTTCCCCATGGGAAAGCCAAGAGGGGTGGGTTGAGGCGGAGTGCAGAGACTTTCATAGGAGGGACAAGATGAACAAGAAAATCATCGTGATCATGGTTTTGTCGGTCGTGGTCTTGGGCTTTATGAAATACCGCTC
>JASFPF010000083.1:0-6094 GCA_050116135.1 Deltaproteobacteria bacterium
GGCGATCATGAGACCTTTCTGGCCGACACGGAATTCAAGCGTGTTCGGTAAATTGGATCGGATGAGAAGGGACATGGACAGGCTTTTTGGGGGCATTTCAGGCCGCTCGGTCAGGGAGCCCATGGCAGGGGTGTTTCCTCTCACCAACGTTACTGAGGACACGAACAACTATTATGTTCGTGCTGAGCTGCCTGGAATAAAGGGGGATGACCTGGATATCTCTGTAACAGGCGAGGGCCTATCTATTTCAGGAGAGCGGAGGATCCCTGAAGAGAAGAAAGACGCTAGCTACCACAGAAGAGAGAGGGAAGCGGGCAAATTCAGCAGAATGCTTAGCTTTCCCGGGCAGGTTGACACGGGAAAGGTGGAAGCGAGTTGCGCTGATGGCATTCTGACCGTTGTTTTGCCCAAAGCAGAAGCAGCCAAGCCGAGACAGATATCCGTTAAGGCTGTATAACAACATGCCTTTACCTTGAGTTTGAAGGGAGGGACAACCAATGACTGCTAGTGAAGCCAAGGCCCTTGAGGCAAAAGAAAAGCAGGAAATGAGCACCGATGTCGAACAGACAAGACCAGGTGCAACCTTTACCCCAGCGGTGGACATCTTTGAGACAGATACGGGCATCACCCTTTTGGCTGATATGCCTGGAGTGAAGGCAAAGGATTTGGATATTGACCTCCAGAAGAGTGTGCTCACCATCAAGGGAGACGTGGATTCTCCAGAAGGTCCCAATGAGACAGATGTACTCAGGGAATATAGCACGGGGGCTTACGTTCGCCAGTTTGCCCTTTCAGACGCTATTGATCAGTCTAAGATCGATGCAGAGCTTAAGGATGGTGTGCTAACACTGGTGATGCCGAAAGCGGAAAAAGCGATGCCCAGAAAAATTGCGGTCAAGACCGGGTAAGGGGTTTTTGTAAGAGAAAATGGTTTGGGCTTGTACAAAGGGGGGGGTACAATGCCTAAGAATTACTACCTTGTTCTGGGCGTTAGCAAAAAAGCGAACCTCAACAAGATCAAGCAGGCATATCGGACCGTGGCCAAGCAGTACCACCCCGATATGAGCCATTCGCCAGAGAGTACAGAAAGATTCAGGGAAATCAAGGAAGCCTACGAAACTCTCGGTGATGAGCGGAAGCGCAGAAGATATGATGAGGAGCTCGCCAGGCAGGAATCATCGGTTAGAATTACGAAGGTCCCGGACATTATTCAAAGAAGGACCTCGGTCTTTGACAGCGCGGATAACTTTTTCTCCCACGTTGACGAGTTCTTCGAAGGATTTGTTCCGGGGTTCTTCGACAGGGATGTGGGAAGGGGAAAGGATCTTTACTTCGAGGCAATCCTTTCGCCCAGCGAGGCGGCAGAAGGGGGTCTTTTCCCCATCACTGTCCCTGTTGTTGAGCATTGCCCAAGGTGCAGCAAGACCGGTTTCTGGGAGGATTTCTTCTGCCCGGTTTGTCATGGCTATGGAAGAATACGCGCCGAAAGGGAGTTCTCTGTTAGTATCCCACCTCATGTGAAGCATGGAACGGAAATCCGGCTCTCGATGGAAGACATTGGGTTGAGCGAGGCCTGGGTGAATATTGTGGTGTACGTAGATGCGGGTCTGGAAGAAGGCACGTGGTAGATCGGGGTGAGGCGATGCTGCCCACTCATGAAAGTGAGGAAGCCATTCGGAGAACAGCCATTTTCTGTATGTTAAGATAAAGACAGGCCCTGTTCATAAGGGCAGATTCATGATATTGAATGATGCTCCACGAGAGGTCCAGGAGCTACAACCCTCTGCTCGAGCCAACCTCTTGAAAGTCCTCGTTTTTTGTGATATCCAAATTATATTTCCTCTGTGATTGCATAACCCCGATTTCTTTGAGTGCTTTTTTTGAGTTGGTGAATCAGTGCCCTGGATTCCACTTTTTCCTACCATCATGGTGATATCTTGAGTTTTGGGACTTATATAATCATTATTTGGGGTTGTATAGAATGTGGAAGATAATGAAAGCCAGAAGGATTTGTACAATGGAACCAACACTTGTTAAAGCAGAGCACCATTTACGGCGCGTCGTGGGAGACGTCAACTATGGTAGAGCCAACTACAGATACTGGTAACCTCAATGCAGCCCCCAGTCGTTGGCGACGAATGCTTCTCAACCGCTGGCTGCTGGCCGGGGTCGTGGCGGTGTCGATTTACGCCCTGCTTGGCTTTTTGTTAACTCCTTGGTTATTAAAACGCTATGTGAGCAATTACGCCGCAGAAAAGCTCAAGCGCAAAGCGTCAATTGAAGAGGTCCGCGTCAACCCTTTCCTATTCACCTTTCAGGCGAAGGACTTTGTGCTCCAAGAGGCGGATGATCGCCCAATTATTGGTTTCGGTCAGCTGTTTGTAGACTTCGAGCTCTCAAGCCTTTTCCGCTGGGCGTGGACATTTGCCGACATTCGCATAGAACAACCGTCGTTGCATGCAGAGATCCAGCACAACGGCCGTCTTAATTTCGCAGATCTTGCTGACAGCCTTCCCAAGTCGGAAGATCCTCCGCCCAAGGACCCTCGTCCACCACGGCTGCTGGTGCAACATGCTGAGGTCATTGGCGGCAGCTTCACCTTCAGCGATCGTTCGAATACCACTCATGCTATAGAAACGTTTTCGCCTCTCAATCTTGAATTCAAAGAGATATCTACACTCCCGGAACGTAAAGGCCCGTACACCGTCAAGGCCGACCTGCCTCGTGGCGGCACGGTTAGCTGGCGAGGTGAAATGTCCTTAAACCCTATTTTTTCCGAAGGCGAGTTAAGCATGGCTGGCTTTAAGCTATCCACGGTGTGGAAGTTCGTTCAGGATGAGTTGAACCTTGCCGAGCCCGCGGGCGAGATGGACTTCAGCACCCGCTATCGATTCGATTATGGTGAAGGAACCGCTCGCTTGAAGTTAACGGATGCGGAAGTGGCGCTAACTGGGGTTGCGCTTACAGAAAAGGGCCAGAGTAAACCCATTCTTGCCTTGGAAGCAATCGAAGTAGATGGCACGTATTTCGACCTTCAAGCGCGGGAACTCACGGTTCCGAACATCGCCGTGCGTAGTGGTAGAATCGCGGCATCAGTGGATGAGAACGGGTCGTTAAACTGGCAGAAGCTCGTGACACGACGACAACCCCTGGAAGTGACCGTAACAGTACCTGATGCTTCAGGACCTGCCGGCCAGCCATGGCACATGAAGATAGGGGCACTAAACGTCGAAAATGTTGCGCTGGACTATACCGACTACAGCCGGGCCACTCCCTTGGCACTTGCCGTCGGCGGTCTTAATGCTGTGTTGAAGGCGTCGGCAGAAGTTGGCCCCGGGCCCATCAAAGCGAACCTGAATGCTATGGGGGTGAAGTTGAGCCGTGTTACGCTTCGTGAGGCAGGCGATGACACCCTGCTCATGTTGCTTGACATGCTTTCTTTGGATGACGGCCGCATAGACATGGGCGATCGTGTGATCACTCTCGCGAGGATGGGAGCCACTGGCGGGGCAACAAGCGTAGTGCGTGACAAGGACGGGCGGATCCGGCTGGTTGAGTTGCTCAACCCTGGTGACCAAGGCATGATTAAGCGCGAAGTTGTCGAGACAGGTGAGAAGGCACGAGCCGAGGGAAAGCCCTGGTCGTTCAGACTTGATGCGTTCGAAATGAACGGCTTCCGAGTGGGTCTGCAGGACCGGGATTTTACACCGGCCATTGTTTATGACTTGGAAGATATCCGGGCGGAACTAAAGAATCTCACCAACGACGGTAAGACACCCATCGACTTTGAAATAGAACTCAAGGTGGCACAAGGTGGAAGTGCAAGAGTCAGTGGTCAGGTCAGCCAGGTTGGCGACCAGGCCGATGCACGCGCCAAAGTAACAGGGATCAGCCTGTTGCCCCTGAGTCCGGCCATAGCCAAGTTTACATCCCTTGCCCTTAATTCCGGGAACATCTCAGTGTCGACCCGTGTGGAGTATCGTTCTGCCAAGACCGGTCCCCATTTGCGAGCCAACGGCTCTGTAAGCTTGGACAAACTCAGGCTGAATGAAGCAGACACTGGTGAACGATTCCTTGAATGGAAGGCCATGTCTGCTAATGGCATGAAGTTTGGGCTGTCGCCTCATCGGTTGGAGGTAGAAGAGGTTCGGCTGCTGGAGCCTGGTGCCAAGGTTGTGATATTCAAAGACCGCAGCGCAAACCTGGCTAAGGTGCTGAAGCGCCCGGATGCGGCTATCACTGAGACCGAACCACAATCGGCACAAACCCCGGCCCCGGCAGTTGCGTCGCAAGAAAACCAGGCACTTTTTCCGGTGAACATCGATCGAGTTCGCGTGGAAAAAGGCGTCGTTGATTTCGCTGACTTTAGTCTTGTGATGCCTTTCGCTACCCATGTGACGGATTTTAACGGAAGTGTTACGGGCATTTCTTCCAAGCCGACGGGTCGTGCCTCGGTCAAGTTTGACGGCCGAGTGGGCGAATATGGACTCGCCACGGTGGAAGGCAGATTGAGTCCGTTCACACCCAAAACGTTCACTGATCTTTCTGTGTTGTTCCGTAACGTGGCGATGAAATCGCTCAGTCCCTACAGCGCTACCTTTGCCGGGCGAAAAATCGCATATGGCAAGCTTAACCTCGACCTGAAATACAAAGTCCAGAACAGCGAACTTTTGGGAGAAAATGAAGTACTGCTGGAACAATTCACGCTCGGCGAGCGGGTGGAAGCGCCCGATGCGATTAGCTTGCCGTTGGATCTGGCTATTGCCCTCCTGACCGACGCCGAGGGTAAAATCGACCTTGCAGTACCGGTGCGTGGAAACGTAGACGATCCGGAATTCCAATACGGCAGCTTGATTCGCCAGGCCCTCGTTAAAGTGATCACCAAGGTCGTGACCGCGCCGTTCCGAGCGCTGGGTGCCCTCTTTGGCGGCAAGAGCGAGAAGATGGACGCCATCGCTTTCGAGCCCGGTAGCGCCCGCTTACTACCCCCAGAGCTGGAAAAACTAACAAAGGTTTCGGAAGCGCTCAAAAAGCGCCCCCAACTGAAGCTTGTGGTAGAGGGTCGTTTCGACACTAAAGTGGATGGCGAGGCGTTGCGTACCGAGCGTGCACGGCGCGCCCTAGCGGAACAGATGGACGTAAAATTAGCAACCGATAAGGAGCCGGGACCGATCGCATTCGACAGCGCTCAGACGCAAAGAGCCCTGGAAAAGTTATTGGAAATCCGTGGGGGAGACACCGCGATCAGTGATTTCAAGACGCAGTACGAAAAAGAGACTGGCAAGAAAGCTAAACGGGCAAATGTCGTTATGGCGTTTGTCGGTTGGGGGAGTTCAGATACTGCCTTTTACGAGGCGATGTTCAAAGAGCTGGTAAAGCTGGAGCCACTCAGCGACAACGACCTGAAGGAACTCGCTCTGAGGCGCGCGGAAGAAATCGTAGAGGAACTCAAGAGGACCACTGGATTAAACGACACGCGAGTGACTGCTGGAAGTCCCGGGTCGGCGGAGAAGGCCTCGACCGAGACCGTTAATACTAGGCTCACACTTGACGTCATCAAACCATCGGTCTAGGTGCGCCAAAGGTTTCCCCCCAACAGGCTAAGTCAATGATGTCTTTAATCGCCGAGTTTGTTACAGCGATAGGCATGTAAGGTGCTCAGAAGATCACCTTTCGTTCGGTGCCAACCTGACCTGCGGTTATAAGAAACGGTCTATCATCGATGGTAGAAACGTGGATTTCAGCTGGATGCTTTTGATGGCATGAGATTAGATGAATAAGGATATATAACCTTTTAAATAGGGGTATTAGACAAGCAGTTTAAAGTAACACTTGAAGTGCAAAAGCGAGCGCATTTCCCGTGGCTTGCTGCGGGGTTAGCGAGCGTATCCAAAAAAGTCAGCGTTCCCTACGGTCGAAGATTCCCTGTAGCTTGCTACAGGGAGCTTCAATATTTGGCAAGGGGAGAGACGCTGGCTTCGCCGCCGAACACAAAAAGCCCCTCCGGATCGGAGAGGCTTTCCAAAAGATATGAATTTTTAAGAATGGTAGGCGGTCGCGGATTCGAACCGCGGACTTCCACCGTGTGAGGATG
>JASFPF010000084.1:0-6081 GCA_050116135.1 Deltaproteobacteria bacterium
CGGGTAGAAGGCAAGATTGAAAGACGGGTTGTTCTTACCGGGTGGGTCGATAGGTTTGACAAGGTCGTATGCACCCTTCGGCCCTTGGATCGCCACACCATCCTTTCAGCAGAGGACTTAGCCTTGGAACGAAGAAACATTTCCAAACTTCCTGCCAACGTTCTCAAGACTGTAGAAGATGTTGTAGGAAAAAGGCTGAAACACCGACTCAAAGCGGGCAGTGTGCTACTGGCCAACACCGTTGAGAGGCCGCCACTCGTAAAAAAAGGCGATCGCGTGACCATCATGGCCGAATCGCCCAACCTGACGGTGACAGCGGTTGGCATTGCCCAAAGCAAGGGGTCTGCTGGAGATCAGATACGTGTTACAAACTGCATGGGTAAAAAGGAAATCATAGCACGCGTCGTTGATGGCTCCACCGTGAAGGTGGACTTCTAAGGAGTTGCAGGCGATGAAACTCAAAATACTTGTGCCAATCGGTATCGTCGCCGCAGTCATGGCGACACTGTCAGGATGTGCTACCACGCCACCAGAGGTCTCGGTTCAGGCTCAGGCCGAAGACATCCAGCGGCCTCGATTTGAAACCTTTGAACTCCCGTTGCCCTCCGAGGGCTCCTTATGGACCGATGCCGGCAGTACGAAGCTATTCGGCGATATGAGGGCCAGTCAGATTGGTGATCTGGTGACCGTAAGGATTTCTGAGAAGCCGACAGGCGAATTATCCGCCAAGACGGAAACCGCCCGCGATTCGAGCATAGGGGCAGGCATTGATGACCTTTTGGGTTACATGAAGGCCTTGCAAGAGAAGAACCCCAATTTCGACCGGAAGAATATGTTCAACGCTGATTTCAAGTCGGATTTTATCGGTGAGGGGAAGAACAATCGGGAAGGCCAACTGGAGGCCTATGTGACTGCCAGAGTCATCCAAGTCCTCCCGAACGGCAACCTTCGCATATTCGGCAAACAGGAGATCAGGGTGAATAACGAGACCCAGTATATTACCCTTGCTGGAATCATACGCCCTGAGGATATCGACACGAACAATGAGATTCAGTCCGCCTACGTTGCAGACGCCAGGATAGCCTACTCAGGCAAGGGCGTCATAGCGGACAAACAGCGGCCCGGCTGGCTCATGCGAGTTGTTGACAAAGCATGGCCGTTTTAGTCAGGGGCGGGCCTCACAGCTCGGGGGATCGTCTTTAGAAATGACACATGATAACAGGGGTGCAATGCATGAAGACAATAGGTAGACAGCCCAAGGCCATTTTCCTTACCATAGCGCTGTTGATCGGTTTCGTTCCACAGGCTTTTGCTGCGAGGATCAAGGACCTGGCATCCATTAAAGGGATCAGGAACAACCAACTTGTCGGGTATGGTCTTGTGGTAGGATTGGACGGCACCGGGGACAAAGCAGGTACCGGCTTTACGGTTCAGTCCCTTGCAAACATGATTGAGCGATTGGGCATTCATGTGGACCAGAACAGCATATCCGTCAAGAACGTGGCGGCCGTGATGGTGACCGCTGATGTGCCCCCTTTTTCAAAGATAGGAAACAAGATTGATGTGTTGGTCTCCTCCATAGGCGATGCGAAGAGCCTCTTGGGGGGCACGTTACTTTTAACCCCCCTGCGCGGCGCGGACCGAAAGGTTTATGCCTTGGCTCAGGGACCTATCTCTGTGGGCGGCTTTTCCGCTGGTGGAGCCGGTGGGGGAGGTGTGCAGAAGAATCATCCCACCGTGGGCAGGATTTCGACGGGGGCCACGATTGAGCGGGAAATTCCCGTGTCCATACAAGGCAAGTACGAACTGACCATCGCCTTGAGTCATGCCGACTTCACGACAGCGGTCAGGGTTCGCGAGGCCATCAACCATAGATTCGGGCAAATGTTGGCCACGACCATGGATTCAGGGAGCCTGAATCTTAAGATACCAGAAGAATTTCGTGAACGTGTTGTAGAGATGGTGGCCACGCTGGAAAATCTGCAAGTCACACCGGATGCCGTTGCCAGGGTGGTCCTTAACGAGAAGACAGGCACAGTCGTCATTGGTGAGAATGTCAGGATTTCCACGGTGGCTGTGGCCCATGGCAATTTGAGTATTCAGATCAAAGAGCGCACCGTGGTGTCCCAACCTTCACCCTTTGCTCCAGCCCCACCAGAAGGAACCGACACCCGGCAATTTGAACCCGAGGAGGGTGTGGTCATAGGGCCAGGGGGGCAGACCGTCGTTGCCCCAGACTCTGACGTAACGGTCCAGGAAGAAAATAACAGGCTGCTTCTGGTCCCCAGCGGCAGCACCATTGGTGAATTGGTGCGTGTACTGAATGCCATTGGCGTGACCCCCAGAGACTTGATCACGATTTTTCAGTCCATAAAAGCTGCCGGCGCACTGCATGCGGAGCTGAAACTTATTTAGAATCAGGGGAGGAGTCAGCCGTTCATCATGACCCGTGACGCGTGACGAATAATCAATGACAAACGTGATAGATATCACAAGTAAGATAGATCCAACCCTGCCTGTGGCTTCAACAGACACGGGCACACAAGACGCAAAACTCAGGCAGGCCTGTGCCGATTTTGAATCGATTTTTGTAAATTATGTTCTACGATCAGCGCGCAAGGCCCTTCCCCAGCAGGGGCTCTTCCACAACACCCGCGAGGGCAAGATTTATGAGTCCATGATGGATGAGCACATGGCTCGGTCTGTGGCCAAGGGGCAGGGCCTGGGACTTGGGGAATTGCTTTATGAACAACTCGAAAAGCAGGAAACCAGCACCTCACCTTCAGCGATTCAGCGTTTGATCCGATAAGAGCTTTATAGCAAAATGCTTCTGGAGAGTTTGTATGGAGACAAAAATTGAGATTCTAAAAAATCTATTCTATGAGAAAATCATGCTTTATCGGGATCTTGTTGAATGCCTTAAACGGGAGCGTGAATTGCTGGTAAGAACGGATGTCGATGCCCTTTGGGAGGTCTCTGATCGTAAACAGTCGATCGGCGCCAGCATCGGGGCTGTGCGCGTAGAGATCTTGAATGCTTTGTCCGAGGCGGCCATAGACCATGATATGGATTCGTCATCCTTTCGTCTCAGCACCGTGCTGTCCCTAATCCCCAGCAGGGACCGCGTGGGCTTCAAGAAGCCCTACATGTCTCTTGTGGGCCTGAAGAGCGAAATCCGGCAGAGAAGCCAGGAGAACAAACTTTTTATTGAGCAGAGCCTTGCTTTTCTGGATGAGCTTATCACCATTATTGCCAATACGGATAAAGCACAACCTCTTTACGATAAAGGGGGGTGTTTAGACAGCAAGGGCCATCATAACCTGTTACTCCACAGAGAGGTCTGATTATGTCTTCTGGTATTGGAATGGTATTGAGCATTGCCAAAGACGCTCTGGCGGCTCAGCAGTATGGCATTAATGTGACTGGCCACAATATCGCCAACGTGAACACCCCCGGCTATTCGAGACAAAGTCCCGTGCTCGAGGCAAAGCAACCTGAACTTTACGGCGGTGTTCTGCTGGGAAGGGGAGTCGATACCACTCAGGTCCTGAGGGTCAGTGACCAAGTGCTTGAAAGTCGTCTCATGCAGGAAAAGTCGGACATGTTCTCCTTTAAGGAGATGGAAAGCTATATGCAAGTCTTCGAGGGGTTGTTCAATGAAAACTCAGAGAGCAGCTTAAGCGGCCTGATAGGAGACTTCTGGAACTTGTGGCACGATCTCGCAAATAATCCCTCCGGCACGCCTGAACGGATTGCTCTTTACGAGCACAGCGTCCTGCTTTGCCAGCAATTTAATGCCTTGGATGGCGAGTTAAGCCAGCTTAATACGGATTTGACCAATGCCCTTGGCGGTGGCATAGAGAAAATCAATGAAATCACGGCCGAAATCGCCCGTCTCAACAATGAAATTGCAGGCCAGGAAGTCGACGGCATAGCGAATGACTTGAGGGATCAGCGCAACACGCTGGCTTCCGAACTTGCCGAATACATCGATATGAAGATCTTTGAACAGAGCAATGGTTCCTACACCATTGTTTCAGCCAAGGGTTGCGTCCTGGTTAACCAGAATGAGAGCTATGATCTAGAGCTGAACGGGACTGCTGTTGAGTGGCACGGTTCTGGTAGTACCACCGTCGACATAACGAACTATATCACCAACGGGAAGCTGGGCGGATGGCTCGACATGCGGGACGAAGTCGTGGCCAAGTATCAGGGCGATCTCAGTGCCTTGGCCGAAGAACTCATCTGGACCCTAAACCAGCAGCACAGCCAGGGGGTGGGGCTGACCGCTTTCAGCTCGATAACCGGTTCGTATGATGTATCAGATACTGGCGAGGCACTAGGAACTGTAGATTCGGGCCTTGACTACTACGATAAAGTATCGGATGGGACATTCAATGTCTGGGTCTACGATTCCAACGGAGACGTCTCTGGCAGCGCCGTGATTACCGTGGATGCGGATCCAGGCGGAACCACGCTTGCTTCCATAGCGGCTGATATCAATGCCATTGCCGACATAAGCGCCAGCATAACGACTGACAACAAACTTCAGATTGACGCAGCCAGCGGCTTTACCGTCGCCTTTTCCGATGACACCTCCAATGTTTTGGCCGGTCTTGGCATCAACACATTCTTTCAGGGCGCCACTGCTGGCGGCATGGGCGTCAACGATTTCATCCGCTCTAGCAAAGACCATATCGCCGCTGCACAGATCGACGCCTCGGGCAACTTCGCATCTGGGGACAACACCAATGCCCTGGCTATGACTGACTTGCAGTTCGCCTCCCGGAGTATTGGCTTATGGTCTTGCGACAGGCGTGAGGGAAACACTGAAGGGACGACCACCGCGACGATTGAGGACTATTACCATGCCATGGTGGGCTCCATAGGGATAAAGGCTGCGAGTATCTCAAGCAGCAGGGCCTTTAATGAGGTCATGGTCAATGAACTGAAGACCATGCGTGAGAGTATTTCAGGGGTTTCCCTGGACGAGGAGATGACGGAGCTGATAAGGTTTCAGAACGCCTTTGCAGCAGCAGCCAAGCTTATCAGCGTGGCAGATGAGATGTTTGATACATTGATCAGTGTAAAGTAATAGGCGAGGATGGACTATGAGGGTGTCTAATACAATCATCTACGATACGATAAAACTCAGGTTAAGTAAGATCACTGAGGAATTGAATAAAGCCAACACGGTCGTGGCCACTGGAAAGCGCATTCTCAAGCTTTCCGATGATCCCGTGGGGCTCACTCAGGGGCTTAACATCAAGTCCGCGCTTTCCAATATTGAGCAGATGGGCCGCAACATCACCCTGGGCAAATCATGGCTTGCTGCCTCTGAAAGCGCAATGTCGCAAGTGCAGGACGTGATTTCTGAGGCCAAGACCTTGTCCGTCCAGATGGCCAACAGCAGTATCGATGCTTCAGAAAGGCGCAGTGCGGCTGAGACCGTTCAAAATTTGTTGGAGGAGCTGGTTTCTTTGGCCAACACCGAGGTGAATGGACGGTATATCTTTGCAGGGTCTGAAACAGATACGACGTCGTTCAACCTGGAGAGTGATAACACCGTTACATACCATGGGGATAATAACGCATTTACGGTAAAGATAGGCAAGGATGCGACGGTAGAAGTGGGAAGTGATGGCGAGGCTGTGTTCGGAACCTTGGGCCAACCTGATGACGTTTTCAGGGCCTTCGATGAGTTAAAGACCGCCCTGGAGAACAACGACATTAGCGGCATTCAGGCCGCCATGAGCGACCTGGATAGTCGTTTTGATCATGTCGCCTCCAAGATCTCTGATATAGGTTCTAAGATGCTCCGTATGGAGATGAAAGAAAACATCTTTCAGGATTTGGATCTTACCAACACCGAAAGGCTTTCCAGGATTGAGGATGCGGATATCACTGAAGCTATTTTGGATTTACAGGCCAAAGAATTGGCTTATCAGGCCGCCCTCTCTTCAGCTTCCAAGGTTCTTCAGATGAGTCTGCTCGACTACATGTAGGACAATAGGGTTATCAACACTTGTGTGCGCCAGGGAGGGCGCTATGCTTGTACTGACAAGGAAGTCTGATGAAAAG
>JASFPF010000085.1:0-6079 GCA_050116135.1 Deltaproteobacteria bacterium
AGGCATGCTCCACAGTCCACTGTAATCCTTTAAGCTGAAGGTCCTTTAATTCTTCTGGTGTTGTCACGGTGGGCATGAAAGTTGTCATGGTTTCATTCATCCCTTCATGAAAGGCTCAACTGAGTATATTAGCGCTCATCAGCGGTATGCCATTTCTGGTATTAGTAAAACAATTTGCGGAAAGATGATTAGGATAACGATGCAGATAATGCAGGCCAACAAAAAAAAGCTCACGCTTTTGAAAATGGTCGCCAGGTCTATTTCTGGAGCCAATGCCTTGACCACGTATATGTTGACGCCGACTGGCGGAGTGATGGCACCCATGGTGGTCACCATAGTGATGATGATAGCATACCATATGGGATCGAAACCAAGGCTTATGCCCAGTGGAAAGAAAATGGGGATTGTCAGTACAAGAAACCCCAGAGCATCGACAAAACAGCCGCCAATCAGATAGATCAACAATACGATTGCCAAAATGACAAATGGCGACACGGGTAAGGCAGAGGCAAAGTCTGCCACCAAAAAGGGAAGTCTGGTAACTGCTAGAAAGCGACCAAAAATGATGGCTCCTGTGACAAGCATAAAGACCATGCACGATATCTTCATCGTGTCCTCAATAGAATGGACAAAGCCCTTCCAGGTAAGCCTGCGAGTGACTACCGTGACGATAAATGTGAAAAAGACACCGACGGCCCCGGCTTCGGTCGGGGTGAACAAACCAGCATACAAGCCTCCGATGACCAAGACAAAGATTGCTATCGCTTCGAGGATGCCGGTAAGGCATTTTATCTTTTCCTTCAGACTTGTCTTTGGTCCCGGCGGACCGAACTCTGGGTGGAGTCGGCAAAGAACAAAAATAGTGATCACAAACAAGATGCCCAAAAGGATGGCAGGCAAAATCCCTGCAAGGAAAAGCTTGATAATGGATTGTTCTGTTTGTAGCCCAATAATAATAAGGACGACACTGGGCGGCATAACCGTACCCAAGGTCCCACCAGTGACCACCGTGCCACTGCTCAATCTCGTATCATAATCATACTTGTTCATCTGGGGCAAAGCCACAGCGCCCATGGTAGCCGCTGTGGCAGTATTGGAACCACAGATAGCAGCAAAAAGCTCGTCGGCCCCTATGGTAGCCATGGCCAGCCCGCCGCGCCAATGCCCAAACCACTTGTAAGCTGTGTGGTACAACTTTTCAGCAATGCCCGAGTGGAATGAAAGATAACCCATCAAGATAAAAAGGGGGATGACCGTCAGGCCGTATTTGGAGAAGGTCATCCATAGATCGGCGCCCACCATATTGAGAGCTGCTTTTAGGGAGACCACGTAACAGAATCCGCAAAAACCCACAACTGCCATAGCAAAGCCGACAGGCATGCCCAAGAAAAATAAGGCAGCGAGCAGGATGACAATCCCCAGGATACCGATGAAGGTCAAGCTCACCTTTCACCCTCGCTTTTTCGAAGCACACATCTCAGAAAGTCGGTTAGAAAAACTAAGGAGAGCACTGCGCATCCCAAAGCCACTCCATAGGTGAAGGGATAGTAGATAACCTGCAGGGTCTCCGTAACTTCCCCAGTCTTCCTCAGAGTGGCGGCATACTTGGCGATTTGCCAGGCGACAACAGCAAAAAAAATCATGCAGATGAGAGCATTCACACCCTGTAAGATGTTCTGGGCCCCCTTTGAAAATCTTAGCACCAATATGTCTACTGCAACATGAGCGCGCTTTATTTGCGTATAACCCAAGGCGAAGGCCGTCACAATCCCTCCACCATACCCCATGAGCTCATAAGTTCCCCTGATGGGTACCCAAACAAGACGCATAAAAATGTTGGTACAAGTTAAGAGTATCATGGCCACCAAGACACCGCCGGCGAACCAGATCAGAGCCTGATTTAAGGCTTGATTCACTTTGTCCAAAACGACCATGTCAGCCTTCCTGCGTTTATCCATGTCAGCTTGTCTCTAATTTTCACGCTTCTAATGAGAAAAATAAGGGTTGCGGATCTTGCTTGCCTGCTGAGGAATCCGCAACCCAATAACCTCCACGACGGCCTTCCAATGTCTTTACCCTTGGTCGCCTCGGACCTCGGGCATCCTCGACTTTTGTAACGTTAGGGCTTAGTGCCCTGAATCCATCTTCGCAAAAGCCTTGATGTATGCAACAATTCCCTCGGCTGGGAGTCCTTTTTCTCTTGAATCTTCAATCCATTTGGCCGTGATGGGTTCTAACAATTTATCCCATTCGGCCTTCTTATCTTTGGGGAGTTGAATCACTTCAACGTTTTGTGTTTTTTTCGACCAGGCAATGGATTCATCCACATGATTATCCATATACTCGCCGGTCCATTGACACTGTTCCATAGCCAAGTCGTCCATGACCTTTTGGACGTCCTTGGGCAGCTTATTCCATGAATCCATGTTCATGACGACGGCAAAGGGGTATACGGCAGCCTCGGTTATGGTGACATACTTGCAGAGTTCGGCAAACTTGAAATCCTTCATGACCTCCAGAGAAGAGAATAAGCCCTGGACCGTGCCTTTTTGCAGGGCTTCCGGCGTTGCTGGCATAGGCATACCCACTTGGTTGGCTCCCCAGGCCTTGAGAATCTGTGCGGCGCCACCCGATGCCCGCAGCGATACACCTTTAATATCATTTAAGCTCCTTATGGGCATTTTAGACATGATGTTTGAGGGTGCCGTTGTGAACATGGTCAGGACCTTCACCTTCGAGAAAGCCTCTGGTTTGTATTTCAAATAAAGATGCCACAGCGCCAGGCTCCCGACCTTTGCATTGGGCAAACCAAGGGGGAGACTGGTGGCGTTGGTAATCACAAAACGTCCGGGCTGGTAAGCCATGCATAGGCAGCCGATGTCCGCTTGCCCGGCAATCACACCGTCCATCATGTTCTTGGCCCCAAGCAGGGTGCCTCCCGGGTATGTGTCAATGGCGACTTCTCCGCCTGTGCGCTTTTCCACTTCTTCCTTCCATCTTTCCATCTGAACACACGGAAACGTGGGAGCAGGCGGGAAGTTTGCGTAGCTGAGTTTCATCGGCCCCGCCGTAGCAGGTGATGGCATCCAGATCGTTGTGATCAGCAATGCGAAAACCATTCCGGCCAGTGCAAATCCAAATTTTTGTCTCATGTCTTACTCCTTCCTCATTGGTAGATGACTTGTTAACCCCTCCCCTATGTCACCTCCTTCCCTCAATAAGACTGCCCCAATCCCTTTTTAACCGAAAAGTGGACAAAAAAAGCCGCGGCTTCCTAAAAGACTGTCCGCGGCTTTAATGGACTCTTATGGTCTATACCGAGCGCTGGATGCGGACAGACCCTTCCGTCCTTTCCTGCCACCACCAGCTCCCAGTGTTTTCGCGATGCTTTAGAATGTGTCCCGGTTGCTTCATGTAAAAAATTTTGTAACAAAAGAGCCCCTCCTTGTCAAGGGGACCTTAAAAAAACGTTAGTTCCCTTTTCGGTTCCCTCAGGGGTGAGCCCGACTCTTTGCTCATCTGTCGTTCTCCGGCACTGTACCTGCCTTTTACTAGCTTCTTCCCTTGCACCCAGTTCTAAAAATGTGCTATGAAACAAAGCGTTGGCCGTGGCGATCATATCTGACACCCTGATCTTGTGGGTCCGCCGATACTCAGGCCAGGGATTTGATGGGCCATTGGCGAGTCTGGTTGGAAAGCCGCTTGGCGCTTCATGAGGGGGCTTCCGGAGGCCTATATGAGAACGCTTGATGAACAGGTCCTCAAAGTGACCAAAGAAATTGTGGCCAAGTTTATAGAGGTAGGGCGTGTCTCTCCCGCTTCTTTTGATGAGACCTTTAAGAGTGTTTACAAAACTGTGAAGGAGGCGATTTTGGAGCACGCCCTTGAAGAATAGCCTTAGCGCACCTCTGCCCAGTTTGGGCCTGTCTTCACGTCTACCTTGAGGGGCACTCTCAGTTCATACACCCCCTCCATGATAGACCGGACAAGCCCTTGCATACGCACCACTTCCTCAGAAGGAACCTCAAAAACCAGCTCATCATGGACCTGTAGAAGCATCTTGGCTCTTAAGCTTTTTTGGTTGAGGGCTTGATGTACCTGTATCATGGCCAGTTTGATGAGGTCGGCAGCCGTGCCCTGAAGAGGCGTATTCACCGCAGTGCGTTCAGCAAACTCTCGGGCAGTCCTGTTCTTGCTCGAAATATCGGGCAGCCGGCGGTGACGCCCCAGCAGCGTGGTCACCTTGCCAACCTTCCGTGCTTCCTGGATGGTCTCTTCGATGAACTGCTTGACCCCTGCGTAAGTGGCAAAATAGTGTTCAATGTATGTTCTTGCCATTTTATGGCTAATGCCCAGCTCTCTGGCGAGCCTGAAGGGGCCCATCCCGTAAATGATGCCAAAATTGATGACCTTCGCCTGGCGGCGCATCTCCGATGTAATCATAGACGGAAAGAGTTGAAAAACCTCAGCGGCTGTGCGCGTGTGGATATCCTCGTCTTGTTGAAAGGCCTCCATAAGAATGGGGTCGTGTGAATAGTGGGCAAGGAGTCGAAGCTCGATCTGAGAGTAGTCAGCCGAGAGCATGGTCCAGCCTTTGCGCGGAACAAACGCCGCTCGCACCTTTCGTCCCTCTTCTGTCCGCACGGGAATGTTTTGAAGATTGGGGTCACTGCTGCTCAAACGCCCCGTAGCTGTTACCGTCTGATTATAGGAGGTATGGATCCGTTGGGTTTCCGGATGGATAAGATCCACAAGGGCATCGGCATAAGTCGACTTGAGCTTGGCCAGTGAGCGGTATTGGAGTACGAGAGCAGGGAGTTCGTGTTCTGCCGACAGGGTGGTGAGGACCTCTGCATCCGTGGAATAGCCGGTTTTTTTTCTCGTCTTCTTTTGTATAGGAAGCTTGAGTTTTTCAAAGAGGATGCGGCCCAACTGCTGGTGTGATTGAATGTTGAATTCTTCTCCGGCAATGGCGTATATCCTTTCCTGTATTTGATGAAGCTGTTGCTCAAAATCTTTTGATATAGATTGCAGACGCGCCCTGTCCACACAAACCCCTGACATTTCCATGTCCAGAAGAACCGGTATGAGGGGCATCTCCACTTCTTGGAAAAGGCTTCCAAGGCCGCTTTCTTGTAGCTTCGCTCCCAGGACCTGACAGGCCATCAAGGTGATGTCAGCGTCCTCACAGGCATAGGACACCGCCTCGTGGATGGGAACCTGGTCAAAACCCACTTGGTCCTTACCCCTTCTCGTGACTTCCTTATAGGTGATCATTTGATGGTCGAGATACTCAGATGCAATCATTTCTAGGTTGTGAGCTCGACGGGTTGGGTTCAGGAGATAAGAAGCCACCATGGTATCAAAGATGACCCCCTTGAGTTCAATTCCAGAGCGTTTCAAAACGATCCAATCATACTTGATATTCTGGCCCACCTTGGTCAAGTGGAGATCTTCAAGGAGAGGTTGCAACCGCGCAAGCGTCTTCTCTGGGTCAAGCTGTCTACCCACGCTGTGGCGCAGGGGGATATAGACCGCTTCGTCGGGCCGGTGGGCAAAGGAGATGCCCACAATGGAGGCCTTCATGGGATCTTTGGCCGTAGTCTCAAGGTCTAGGGCAAAGCATTTGGCCTTTTCAAGCTCGTGGATCAACGACTCGAGGGCCTCGTCATCTGCAACAGCCTGATAGTCTTTTTTGCTGAGTCCTCCCTGAATCGGAAACCGCTCCTGAAGTTTTCGAAACTCCAGCCTCCTGAAAAGTTCGGCCAGGTTTTTGCTGTTAGGGGCTGCAATCTTGAGGGATGGCACCTTGACAGATAAAGGCACCTCAGTGTTGATGGCTACCAGACGTCGGCTTAGGACAGCTTGATCATGAAATCTGGTGAGGTTCTCACGAACTTTCTTCTTTGTTACCTTGTCAAGGCTCTGGAAAAGTCTTTCCATGGTGCCAAAGGCCTGGATCAATTGAACGGCGGTCTTTTCCCCGATGCCAGGCACACCGGGAATATTATCCGAAGAGTCACCCGCCAGGGCCATGACATCCACCCACTGAGAAGGCTCCAAGCCAAGCTCCTCTTTC
>JASFPF010000086.1:0-6074 GCA_050116135.1 Deltaproteobacteria bacterium
CCCATAGCCTTCATATAAAGGGATACCACAGAAGTTAGTGGCGCTCTGCTAAGGCGCCCCACCCATAATGGAATTCCTTGGGCAATGGCTCGGTCAGCAAGTGCGTTGACGCCATTTAACACCTTGTCCATAACATAATAAAAGAGACTTCCCCCTTTACGGTAAAACCAATCGGTGTCAAGATTGATAGCTCGCACTTGCGCCGGATAGTACCCGGTCCGTACGAGTAGCAAAAAAGCTAGGCCGCCGAACATGAGCAACTGCAACTCGCTCACTACGTGTGAGGCGGTATATGGGACGAAATGCACCGGATAGGGGAGGATATGATAGAGAACCCCTGGAAATATAGCTGTGGCAATGCACAAAAAGGCCGCAATCCCCATGGCAAGAAGCATATTATGGGGGGGGTCTTTTGTCCTTATGCCTGAGTCTTCACCAAAAAATGTGAAAAAAGGAACCTTGATACCGGCGTGAAGAAAGACACCGGCTGAGGCAAACTGCAAAACGAGCCATATGACAGACAGCTTTTCATGGGCAGTCGCACTGACAATCATGGACTTGCTAATAAAATCATTAAAGAGAGGAAAGCCGGAGATCGATGCCGCCCCTATCATGCAAAACAGGCATGTCAAAGGCATGGTTTTGTATAACCCACCCAAGTCTGTAAATCTGATCTTTCCGGTCATGTGAAGCACAGATCCTGCAGCCATGAACAGGAGGCCCACGTACAGGATATCGCAGAAAGCATGGGAGACAGCGCCATTTATGGCCAATTGCGTCCCTATACCGATTCCCACCATCATAAATCCGACCTGATTGATGATGATGTAAGCAAGTACGCGCCTTACGTCATTTTCAAGAATCCCGTATAAGAGAGGAACTACCGTCATAATAGCTCCGAGCCATATTAGAAGCTCGGTCCCCGGAAAGGTTCTTGCCATAAGATATACCGCGCTTTTGGTGGTAAGGGCACACATGAATACCGCACCTGTAACGGTTGCTTCGGGATAGGCGTCCTGAAGCCAAGCATGGAGAGGAGGGACCGCAGCGTTTAGGGCAATGCCAATGAATATGAGCCAGGAAGCTGTGCCACCCAATCCTATATAACTAAACTCCGTGGTACCTGAATCGTGGATATAGACTATGATGCCTGCCAGAAGACACAGACCTCCGAAGACATGGACCAGGATATACCTGAAGGCTGCAAGCTGTGATGCCTTTGTCCTACGCGCCAGGATCAGGAACGTAGAGCTGATCGCCAGAAATTCCCAAAATATATATAGAGAGAAAAGATCGCCAGAAAAAGTAACACCCAGGGCGCCTCCAGCATACATCAGGGCTGAAACGTGCTGCAAATCGTCTTTTACTTTCAGGGCAAAAAGAATCCCTAGAAAGGATATTAACGTAAATATATATCCAAAAACCATGCTGAGGCTGTCTACCCTTCCGAAGATAAGATCGTAATCCAGAATCCTCACCATCCAGTACTTTCCTTCCGGCATCTTGACAAGGACTGCAAAGGCAAGCAGGGGCAGGACCAACATGTATGCGGATTTGACCCTTCCCCTGATCAAGGGGACAAAAAGGGCACCCACAATAAATATTGCTGCTGGGGGAATCACGTTAATCATAATAGTCCTCATCCCTTTTAATAAATATACGACATGCCTTTGCTATGAAAATGAGCAGTACACAGGAGCCAAATCCATAGGCTGCGAAAAAACCTGGAGCATCTTCCCATGGAAAGTCAGCATGCTTATGGACGAAGAAGTCAACGATGAGGAGCACTACCAAAAATGCATAAAAGAAACCCAGCAATCTTTTTGCATCAAAAAGTATCATTTTTTTCTCTTTTCTCATCTTAAGTTAGCCTCCTAATATGCTTTGGACCGCAATGCCTGCCAACCTAAAAAAGGGCTGGGGATAAAAAAACAGAAAGATAGAACCTGCTGCGGTCACCACGAGTGGGGCCACGCACCATATGGGGGCCTCTTCTACCTTGTCAGTAAACATAGACTCTTCCTCTCGGCAGAAAAAAGCCCTATAAACAACGGGCAAAAAGTATGCGGCATTGAGCAATGAACTTGAAAGAAGCACGACTAGCATGGGCCATTGATCGGCCTGGAGCGTTCCCAAAACAAGATACCATTTGCTCAAAAAACCGCCGCATGGGGGAAGCCCGATCACACTCAAGGAACCGATAAAAAAAGCGATCATTGTAACCGGCATTCTCTTGCCTATACCGACCATCTCGCTGATCTTCTTCTTCCCCGTGGCCACAAAGATCGCCCCTGCACAAAAAAAGAGGGTGATTTTCCCGAAAGCATGCATGGCGATATGGGTCATGCCCCCTATCATCCCCTTGGGAGAAAGGAGTGCAACCCCGAGCACTATGTAAGAAAGTTGGCCGATCGTTGAAAAGGCGAGACGCCGCTTCAGGCCGTCCTGGGAAAGGGCAATGAGTGAAGCGACTATTGTGGTAAAGGCGGCAATATAGCAAACCAAGGTGCCGAGATGAAGAGAGGCCAACAGGTCTGTTCCAAAAACGCCCGTCATGACACGAAGGACGCTAAAGGCGCCGACCTTGACAACAGCCACCGCATGCAACAAGGCGCTTACCGGTGTGGGTGCCACCATGGCCGCGGGAAGCCATGAATGAAGAGGCATAATTGCCACCTTGGCAAACCCGAACACGAGCATGAGGAGAAGCACCAACATCAAGTCCTTAGAGCCGGTTCCTGCTAAGAAACCCTGCTTTCCAAACTCAAGGGTTCCGGCCAGATTGTAAGAGATAAGCATGGCTGGCAACACAAGTCCGATAGAGCCGCCCACGATGTAAAGGAGGTATTTTCGCCCTGAGCTATGAGCCTCAAGGTCCTGGTGGTGTGTAACCAAGGGGTAGGTCGCAAACGATAGCATTTCATAAAACAGGTAAAGCGTTAGAAGGTTCGCCGAAAAGGCGACCCCAATGGTCGCTGACAGGGCCAGGGCAAAGAAACAGAAATACCGGGTTTGGCTATGCTCGTCCAAACCTCGCATATAGCCAATAGAGTAAGCAGATGTAACAATCCAGAGCGAAGAGGACACAAGGGCAAAGAGGAGTCCTAGGCTGTCAACCCTGAATGCGATTCCCACGCCGGGGATGACATCTACCAAGTTGTAAACTAGCTCCTGGTTCCCCAAGACCACGGGAATCATGGAAGCAACAATGCCAAATTTTATGATAGCGGCCAAGAAGGTCCAGCCTTCCCTCAAGTTTGGTCTCTTGCCGAAGACAATGATAAGAAGGGTGGCAATAAGAGAGACACAAACAGCTAATACTGGTTTAATAGACGTGATTGCTTCCATATTCTTGACTCATATTCCCAGGGCTGATTCCACCATTTGCCTTATTTCTTGTTCACTCATGGGTCTATGGAGGCACCCAAATGCTCCCAGCCCCACGGCCTCCCTAACCTCCTCTTTCTTGTTGGTACGGGGCAGATACACGACTTGCCAGGCCGGGGCCTCGTTCAAAACCGTCTGCAAATCCATCAAACGTGGCTGCGAACAAATAGACGCATCGATAAGGACCACACCCTGTTCGTTGCCGCCCAAATCTTCGACAAAGCCCGAACAGTTTTCGTAAAGGATAAGCTCGGAACCGAAATGGCTTGAGATCCTTTTCATTACTTTCTCAAGCCCCCGGTCCTGGGTGATGAGAGCCAAACTATAATCCATGTATCTTCGTTCCTCCCATAACACCATCTCAACATCTGCTCACACCTTGATCAAGTTATGTGCCAAAACCTAGAAGCTGTCTTAGGACCCGAACGAATTTACATAATTTATTGAAGTCATTTATAATTATTGGGATTTTTGGCAGGGGGGCAAAAGGAAAAGATTGGCAGAAAGAGGCTCAGGCTGTTCAATATCCGGCGGGGGAAAGGCTTAACACACGATTATACATGTCAGTTCAATAAGTTAACGACTATGCAAAATACAACAGAAACCGTCATACCGCACACCCTGCCGCCCACGGCTGACCTTCACGGTCGAATATCGTATTTCTTAAGCTTGCTGTAAAGGGTACCTCGGCTTATGTCCAACAGGCGAGCAGCTTCATTCTTATTCCAATTGCACTCCCGCATGACAGTGGCGACAAGGTCCCTTTCATTTTTCCACAGAGAGAATTCCTTTGAAGTCCCCACCCCACTGCGAATTTTGTCAGGAAGCGCCTCAACGCCAATGTGGCGCCCAGGGGTCAGAACCACACATCTAGCGACCGTATTCTGAAGTTCCCTCACGTTCCCCGGCCAATCATAGTCCATCATGAGTTTCATGGCCTGGGTATCAAACCCCGTGATTTCTTTTTTCTCAATAAGACAATACGTTCTCAGGAAATGATTGGCCAGCAGCGGCACATCCGTGATACGTTCTCTTAAACCAGGCAGTACTGTCGATATAACATTCAGACGATAATAGAAATCCTCCCGTATGCGTCCCGCTTTCATCTCCTCTTCAATGTCCTTATTAGTAGCCGCAACGACTCTGACATCGACCTCGACGAGACGTTCTCCTCCCACACGCTCGAAACTCCTTTCCTGCAAAAATCGCAGCAAAAGCACCTGAGTCTCCAGCGGCAGGTCAGCCACTTCGTCCAAAAAAAGAATGCCCCCCTGGGCCCGTTCCAAACGTCCCCGCCTTCGGGTGAGAGCCCCGGTAAAGGCCCCTTTTTCATGCCCGAAGATTTCCGAGTGGACCAAGGTCGGGACAAACGAAGAGCAGTGCGCTACAATGAACGGCGTCTCCTTGTATCTGCCTGCCCTGTGGATGGCGCGTGCCACCAGCTCTTTGCCCGTGCCGCTTTCCCCCATGATCAGGACAGTACTCTTTGAGTCGGCCACAGACTGGATTAGTCGGTAGATTTCCTGCATAGGTCGGCTTCGGCCAACAATCCCCATGAACTTATCCGGGCCGGTCAGTTGTTCTCTGAATGCCTCCTCCCTACCCTCTTTCGAAATCTGGTAACGGATCACGCCGGAAATCTGCCTGATCAGAGTTTCAACAAAGATCAAATCGTCTTCCACTTCTATATCCAAGGAAGGTGAAGCAAGCATGAAAAGGCCAAAGCATTGGTCCTCCAGTTCAATGGGTACAGCCATCCAGGTACGAAATCCCGCTGCCAGTTCCTGGATAACTGTCGGGCAGTCGTCCTTTTTCCCTCCTGAGCAGATTGGCCTCATCCTTTCTCTGGTCAGAAGCCGTAGCAGGGCCTCTTCCGACTCCAAGCCCCTGAACTTCCTTTCGGCTCGATCAAAGCAGGTCTCTCTGCTTTCCTCCTTCTCCGCCCGAGGGAAATAGAAACTATCCCGGTCCGGAGTTAGCAGGAAAATCCAGGCATCGAAGCCAGGGTAAAAACCTTTCATGATGTCTTCTAATACATGGCCCATGCCGTTCAGATTGTATTCCCCGGTCACTCTCAAAAAAACGCGGTTAATGGCTTCAAGTTCGTCATGCCTTCTTTTGAGTTCCCTCTCGCTCTCCCTCAGGGCTTCCTGCGCCTGCTTGCGCTTCGTAATGTCTTTAATGTGTTCAATGGTCCCTACTACACGGCCGCGGGGATTTTTGAGAGGAAATGCAGAAACATCGATCCACCTTGTGGGTTTCCCTTCTGAGGGAGAAGGAACCATTTCGTTGTGTGCCTCGCCGGTGGCAAGGGTACGGAGTGCCGGGCAATCAGGACATGGTGACTCCCTGTTCTGGTAAGTCTTGTAGCACTTCTTGCCCACTAGGGGCATCTGGGATGCATACATCTTTTCCATCCAAGGGTTCGCCCGCACAATATTGAACTCGCAATCCAGAACGGTCATACCATCCTGTATGGCCTCAAAAACGTTCTGGAGAAAGCGCCTGTCCTCTCGCAATGCCTCATCCGCCCGCTTGCGCTCGGCAGTCCTTTCTTCTTCAACATGCAAGACATCCCAGAAAAGGCGGGCAGTGACATGGTCCATCACTCGGACATGGTCTGGCTTGGTTTGGGAGATTTCGCTGGCAACCTCGTCGCGACCCGTTACGTTGATGATCATATCCAG